>CAZUKI010000124.1:1940-8140 GCA_964620785.1 uncultured Aestuariivirga sp. | reverse complement strand
ATCACCGGCCTGTCGGTGCTGAAGGCCATCGCAAGCTGGGCATAGAGCAGCGCCAGTTCGATGCTCTGGTCATCGTTCATGGCGGCAGCAAGTGAGAACAGTGCCTCGCCGGCACCAGCCTGTGGTGTTGTGATGAAGGGCTTGGGCGGCTTTCCATCCGAGAGGTTCTTCAGGGCCTCCTCGATGATGGCATTGCGATCACCACCGGCAAGGAAATCACCATAGACCTTCCGGGCTTCTTCGATGCGCCCGTTCCGTGCAAGGAAGTTTGCATAGGCCTGGGTTACGCGCAGGCTCGTGCCTGCATCCTGATAGGCCTTCTTGTAGGCCGCCTCGGCACGCACCGAGGAGCGCAGGTAATCTGCAATCAGGGCCGCGTGGAACGACTTGAAGTTGGCAAAGGAGTCATTGCCGTCAAGCTTGTCGAGGGCCCGCATCGCGGCAGCAAGTGAACCTTCACCGGCATATGACCATGCCGCAAGCAGCGCCGAGGTCAGCTCTCCCACCGGCGTGTAAGACGCTTCGGTAAAATTCTGCCGCGCTGCTTCGTAGCGCCGCGCCTTGAAGTCCTTGAGCCCAAGGACGATGCGCGCCATGCGGTGCTGGCTGTTGAATTCGAGAATGCGCTTGGCGAGTTGTTCCGCCCCTTCCATGTCTCCGGTGCTGAGCTTCACCTGGAAGAGACGCTCGGTCAGCGCCGAGTTTCCGGGATCCTGGCGCAGCGCCTCAGTGAGGAAAGTCCCGGCGGCATCCGAGTCCCGCAAGGTCAAGGCCGTCTGGCCCGCCAGCAGGTTTCCAGAAAGCGATGACCGCCTTGCCTCGGAAGGCGTTGCCATCACGGCAACGGTAAGCACGGCAAGGAGTATGGTTCTTGAGTTGAACATGAAAGACCTGAAATGACTGGACGTGATTGCGCCTGCACACGATTCACAGGGCAAAATGAGGCTTTTTCAGGTTCAGGGCAAATGAAAAGAAAGAACCGCCCAGCAGCCGACTGCCGGGTGGTTCCATGTTCGAGCGCTGTCGATTAGTTGGCGACGTAAATCGACTTGTTGAGAACATCCTGTCCAATATGGTCGAAGAATGCTGTCAAATCGGCCGACGTCGTGGCCTCAGCGTAATACTCCGGTCCAGAGGAACAATCGTGGAGGAGTTGCTTCGTTGCGGCAGAGATACCTGTTCCGAACGCAGCAACATACACTTTGACTCCCCTGTCTTTGACCTTCGTACAGATTGTGCTCATGGATGTATCCAGCGCGGCTTCTACCGACGATGTTGCCGTGGTACCAAACCTATTGGTCGCCAAGGTCTCAGTCTGGCGTCCATATGCTGTGTAAGTCGTGCCATTGAGCGAATAGTTGCCGGGCCCAACGTCATTGTCACCGTCAGTCATCAGCACCAGGATCTTCTGCCAGCGGACGTCATGATATGGTGCAATATTCGCGGCAGCGATTGCCCCTGAGCCTTCAACTCTCGTGAAGGGTTCAGTTGGTGAAATTGCCTTCCATCCCCAAGCAAGTCCTTCAGGAATGACAGTCGGCCCGGATGCAGCCATCGAGTCGATACCGGCCTCAACCTTCGCACGGTCATAGGTCATGGGCACGATTTCAGAAGCCGTGCAATTGCTCCAAGGCCCGTTCGTCGAAGTTGATTCAGCCCCGACATTCTTGTCCACATACTTCTGATAGTTTTCCTGTTTCATGTACAGGTTGGCCGTCGTCGTACTGCTACACACAGTCGAAGTGAGGCCCTTGCATTCGCTACCAACGGAAGTCGTCGACGTACCGGTGATGTAGTTTGCGCCATAGCTTGATCCGGGCGTATCCGGATTGAAGTAGGCAGGGAACAATGTCGCCGGCGTACCACTGTTCGGCGCAACATCATTGACGTTGAAGTCATCGACATCAACAGTACTGCCCCGCAGACGCGCTTCCACACATCCATTCCAGCTATAATAGGCGCTGGAAGACTTCTTGATTTTCGACCAAGCATAGTAATTGTTCCAGGCAGCTGGTGCGGCAATGCTCTGGTTGAAGTTGAGCTTGGACAACGGATTCACGCCAGTGGTGTCAATCCAGTTCAAGTTGAAATCAAAGGCCGTCTGATCAAGGCGAACAGCGCCGGAAAAAGGCACCAATGCCGTACGCAGATATTCACTGCGCGGCGCGCTGCCGAGCGAGCCACTGTAAAGTGTATTTAGAAGTTGATGGGCTGCAGCCTTGGCACCATCAATCTTACCACTGGATGCCATGGAGCCGGTAGTATCCATTACCATCACAAGTTCAATTGGCATCATGGCCTTTTTGATGCGGCTCAGGAACTCCAGGTCGAGATAGTCAATTCCGAAGAGACCCATGATGGTCGTGGGAAACTGGGCAGTTGCCGTGAGCGTAACATCCTGGCCGGTGATCTGCACATCCAGAGAAGTAATCTCTGCCGAAAAGGAGGTGTTCCTGTAGTTTGCCGTAACATAGTCTTGGGCAATGACCTTCAGGTCGGCCTCGCGCGCAGTAATCTGAGTGTCGGAAAGCCCTTGTGTGGAAGACCGGTCATCAGCGGCAATCGCCAACGCGGCGCTGTCGAGCGCGGCATGAAACGCCGTCTGCTCCATATTTGCACGCGACATGTCGATTGCGACGCCTGCCCCCATGAACACAGGAATGGCGGCGATTCCGAAAATAGCACTCGTCGTGGCTGTGCTATCGCGAAGATAGCGACTGAACTTTCCAGCAATGGCCGAAATAGGTTTGGGCACACGCATAGAGGTAACTCCCTTAGGGTTCGCACCACAATTAGAAGGAGAGTCAGAAAGAACTGGTTACAGATGTAGTTTGAATTTTAGTCTATTGAGCCAAGAATTGAGGCAAACACGAAGTCGGTTAACGAAAAGTTAGTGAATTGGCTCAAGGCGCTACATGTTCGGATAGTTGGGCCCTTCACCACCCTGCGGCACCGTCCAGACAATATTCTGTGACGGATCCTTGATATCGCAGGTCTTGCAGTGAACGCAGTTCTGGTGATTGATCTGGAACCGCGGCGGCTGGCCTTCCTGACGCACCACCTCATAGACGCCGGCCGGGCAATAGCGCTGCGCCGGCTCATCATAGAGCGGCAGGTTCACTGAAATCGGAATATCAGGATTGGTCAGGCGCAGGTGCGGCGGCTCGTCTTCCTCATGGGCAGTATTCGAGAAGGCAACATTGGTAAGCCTGTCGAAGGAGAGCACACCATCGGGCTTCGGATAGTCGATGGGCTTGTAGTCCGCGGCCTTGCCGGTTGCGGTGTGGTCGGGCTTTCCATGTTTCCATGTGCCAAGGCCGAAACCAAAGAGCGTGTTCAGCCACATGTCGATGGCGCCGAGCGCAATGCCACCGGCCAGGCCCAGCCGTGACCACATGGGCTTGACGTTCCTGACCTTCTTGAGGTCCTCATACACCCACGACTGGCGATAGGCCTCTGGATAGGACGCCAACTCGTCGCCGCTGCGCCCTTCAGCAAGGGCCGCCACCGCTGCCTCGGCCGCCATCATGCCCGTCTTCATGGCGTTGTGGCTGCCCTTGATGCGCGGCACATTCACGAAGCCCGCCGAACAGCCGATCAGCGCGCCACCCGGAAACACCAGTTTCGGAACTGACTGGAAGCCCCCCTCGGTGATCGCCCGCGCGCCATAGGCGACGCGCCGCCCGCCCTCCAGCACCGAGGCAATCAGCGGATGGTGCTTGAAGCGCTGGAACTCCATGTAGGGATAGAGATGCGGATTGGCGTAGTTCAGATGCACCACGAAACCGACGGACACCAGATTGTCCTCGAGGTGATACATGAAGGAGCCGCCGCCGGTCTTGGTGCCGAGGGGCCAGCCCATGGTGTGCGTCACCTGCCCGAGTTTGTGGTTCTCCGGCTTGACCTCCCAGAGTTCCTTGAGGCCGATGCCGAACTTCTGCGGTTCGCTGGCCTCCGCCAGGTTGAAGCGCGCGATGATCTGCTTGGCGAGCGAACCGCGGACACCCTCGGCGATCAGCACATACTTGCCGCACAGTTCCATTCCGGGTTGATAGTCGGCCTTCTTCTCTCCCGTCCTGGAAATGCCCATGACACCGGCAACCACGCCGCGCACCGAACCGTCTTCTCGATAGAGCACCTCCGACGCGGCAAAACCCGGATAGATTTCAACGCCCAGGGCTTCCGCCTGCTGGGCCAGCCAGCGGCAGACATTGCCCAGTGACACGGCATAGTTGCCGTGGTTCGACATGAGCGGCGGCATGAAGCCATTCGGCACGCGCAACGCTCCGCGCGGCCCCAGCACATAGAAGCGGTCCTCCGTCACCTCGGTCTTGAGCGGCGCACCCTTCTCCTTCCAGTCGGGAATGAGTTCATTGAGGGCAATGGGGTCAACGACGGCGCCGGAAAGGATATGCGCGCCGACTTCCGAACCCTTTTCCAGCACGCAGACCGTGGTCTCGGGCGACAATTGCTTGATGCGGATTGCCGCTGCAAGGCCGGCCGGGCCTGCGCCAACAATCACAACATCATATTCCATCTGCTCGCGCTGCACGTCGTCCACGCCGGTCCTCATCATTGTTTCTTGTCAATTCGACACCTGTTATAGGATTTTTCCATTGTGGAACAAGCGCCCGAAACCGGCATGAAAACTGAAACCAGCGAAGGCGGCGGCCGCGATGTCACGCAGTTCCTGCCGTGGCTCATCGCGATGGGCGCTGACGAAATCGTGCTCGACAGTCCGGTCAATCGCTTTTCAGAGGTTGCGGCCCCTGCGGAAATTGCACCTGCGCGCCAGCGCAATCTGCCAGCAGTTCCACCAGCCGTGCCTCCGCCCGTTGCGCCCCGCGCCGCGGCGGCATCCGGCGATGTCCTCGCCGAGGCCATTGCGCTTGCGGCAGCCGCCAACGATCTTCCGTCCCTGGGCGAAGCGTGGGCACGCTTTGACAACCACCCGCTCAAGCGCACCGCGACGAGGCTTTGCTTTCTGGGCGGCACAGGCAAGGCGCGAGCGCTCATCCTCTGCGACAAGCCCCGCTCGGAAGAAGACCCCATGGGCGAAGTCCTGTCCGGAAAGCACCAGGCCCTGGCGGAAAACATGCTCGCCGCCATCGGCCTTTGTGGCGTTGTCGGCAAGGACGGACTTGAACAGGTGGCGCTCGCCAATTTCGTGCCGTGGCGCCCACCCGGCAACCGCGCCATCGTCGAACTTGAGGGCAAGCTGTCCGTGCCTTTCATCAGCCGTCTCGTGGAACTGCTGCAACCAGTAGCGATCCTCTGCCTCGGGGCCCTGCCCGGGCAGTTTCTTGTCGGCGGCGATTCAGCCATCACCCGCGCCCGCGGCAAATGGCGGAACTTTGAATGCAACGGATCTGCCATTCCCATGATGACCACCTTCCACCCCGAAACCCTGCTCAAGAGTCCGCAAAGCAAGAAACTTGCCTGGCAGGACCTGCAGGCCTTCCGCGACAGGCTGAACCCAGCATGAGCGCCGACGTGACCCGCAACTTCATGCCCATCGGCATTGCCGTCGTGACGATTTCCGATACGCGCAGCCTTGCCGATGACAAGTCCGGGGCAACGCTGGCCGAGCGCCTGCAGTCGGCAGGGCATAATCTGGCCGATCGCCTGATCGTCAAGGACAGCGTGCGGCAGATCAGGTCTGCCGTGCGGGCCTTGGTGAAACGCAAGGACGTTGACGCCGTCATCACCACAGGTGGCACCGGGCTTACCGGGCGCGATGTCACCATCGAGGCCATGAAGCCGCTCTTCGACAAGGAGATCGAGGGCTTTGGCACGGTCTTCCACATGATATCCTTCCAGAAGATCGGCACCGCCACCATGCAATCGCGGGCGACGGCAGGTGTCATCGCTGGCAAATATGTATTCTGTCTTCCCGGTTCACCCGGCGCCTGCCGTGACGGCTGGGACCAGATCCTCGTGCACCAGCTCGACTATCGCCACCACCCCTGCAACTTCATCGAGATCATGCCGCGGCTCGATGAACACCTGAAGCGCAGGAAGGGCTAGCTCTTCCGGGCGGCAACAAGGAATTCGCGGTTCCCGTCTCCACCGGCGACAGGCGATGGCGTCAACCCCAGGACCTCGCAACCCGCCTCCTCGAGAAACCTGCGGATGCCATCGCAGACCGCGCCATGAATGGCGGGGTCCGTCACCAGTCCACCCTTGCCGACATTGTCTTT
>CAZUKI010000124.1:0-1840 GCA_964620785.1 uncultured Aestuariivirga sp. | reverse complement strand
CGATGCGCCAATGTCGAGGCAGTTCCGGCCTGCAACCGGAATCTTGAAGTGATCCAGTCCGTGAATGAGCTTCAATGCCGCTCGTGAGACGTAGTGTTGTGCGAGGTCTTCTATGCTGATTTCGTCCTGCGCCGAAACCTGCATCGCGGGCTTCAAGGCAACTTGTCCATTGACGGAAATCGTGCCGCGCAACACCGCATCACGCGCCCGCGCCCGGGATGGCAGGAGACCGCGTGCCGCAACTTCCTCGTCAAGCCGCCGGCGGTTCACTCCACGTCCAGCGGTGCTGTGCCTTTCGGCTTGCCCGATGGATCAAGGGTGATCTTCTCGATTCGCGCCTCGGCTTCCTTGAGCTTGCGCTCGCAATGAGCCCGCAGGGCCTCGCCACGCTCGTAGATCTTGATCGATTCTTCGAGGTCAACCTTGCCGGCTTCGAGGCGCGCCACGATGTCTTCAAGTGCCTGCAGCGCCTTCTCGAATGAAAGGCCGGAGATGTCGTCCTTGGCTTCGGCCATCAGATCTCTTCCTCTTCGGCATCGTCAGGCCCGGACACGAACCCTTGATTGCCATGCAGCAATGCGTGGACATGGACACCCACGGAACCTGCCAGTCCCTGAAGATCATAACCACCTTCAAGGACCGAGACAACGCGGCCACCGCAATGTTCCTCGGCAATCTCCATGAGCCTGAGGGTGATCCAGGAAAAATCCTCCTCGGTCAACTGCAGGCTGCCCAGCGGGTCGCGTTCATGGGCGTCAAAGCCCGCCGAAACCAGGATGAGGTCGGGGCTGAACGTGGACAGGGATGGCAGGATGATGCGTTCCATCGCGGCGCGGAAGGCAACGCCGCCATCGCCGGCCCGCAAGGGCGCATTGAAGATGTTGCCGACCCCCGTTTCGGACGGCGCCCCCGAGCCCGGATAGAGCGGCATCTGATGTGTCGAGCCATAGAACAGGTCCGCATCGGACCAGAAGATGTCCTGTGTGCCGTTGCCGTGGTGCACGTCAAAGTCAACGACGGCCACGCGCTCGGCGCCGTGGTGCTTGCGGGCATGATGCGCGGCAATCGCAACCTGATTGAAGAAGCAGAAGCCCATGGCGCGGTTGTGTTCGGCATGATGGCCGGGCGGGCGCATGGCGCAGAACACATTGTCAGCCTTGCCTTCAAACACGGCATCGACACCGGCAGTGGCCGCCCCAACGGCGCGCAGTGCTGCTTCCAGTGTGTGTGGCCCCATCACTGTGTCGGCATCGATGTACTCAAAGCCTGACTCTGGCGACAGCGACTTGATGCGGGTCAGGAGTTCGGGCGTGTGGGCGAGCAGCACCGCCTCTTCGGAACCGAGAGGGGCATCGCGCCGGGCAATGCCGCGGAGCGCCGGAGAGGCAATGACCGCATTCACGGCCTTGATGCGGTCCACGCGCTCGGGATGCCCGGGCGGCGTTTCGTGCGCAATCGAGCTTGCATGCGTGAAGACGAGGGTTGTCATGATTGGATCAGTTGATCCCGCCTGCTATAGGGCCCGTGCCATGGTCAGCGCCAGCACAATATCGGAGGCAGCCCGCCTTCTGCGGGAAGGTGGACTCGTCGCCTTTCCAACCGAGACGGTTTACGGCTTGGGCGCTGACGCCACCAACGACCGCGCCGTAGCGCGTATCTTTGCTGCCAAATTACGCCCGCAGATCAATCCTTTGATCGCGCATGTTGCAGCAGAGGATGAAGCTTTTCGCCTGGGCCAATTTTCAGACGGAGCAAAGCGCCTCGCCAGGGCGTTCTGGCCCGGCCCGCTCACTGTTGTCGTCGAGCGAAGTGCCTCCTGCCCGATCTCGGAACTGTGCTC
>CAZUKI010000123.1:6242-8170 GCA_964620785.1 uncultured Aestuariivirga sp. | reverse complement strand
CGAGCGGCAGCACGCGTTCACTGTCGCGCTGGCGGAGCGTGACGGTGGCGCCGAGCGCGATGAGGATGGGTGGTGTGTCACCGATCGGCGAGCCATTGGCGATGTTGCCGCCGATGGTGCCCGAGGCGCGCACCTGCGTGGAGCCGATGCGGCGCACAACCTCGCCCACGTCCGGGTCGATGGCGGCCAGTGCCTCACCGGCCTCGGCATAGGTGGCGGCAGCACCGATGCTCAGGTGATTGGCGGACAGCGTGATGTCGTGGAGTTCGGACACGCCGCCGACATGGATCACCTTCCTGATGTCGCGCAACTGCTTGGTGATCCAAAGGCCGACATCGGTTGCGCCAGCGACCAGCGTGGCATCTGGGTGGTCGTCGGCAAGCTGCAACAGGGTTTCGGCGCGGCGCGGCACGGCCGTGAAACTTGCGGCACTGCCGATGAAGACATCGCCGCCCCTTGCGATGGCGCCGAGCTTCTCAAGGCTGTCCGGCAGGGCCAGCACCCAGCGGTCAAGCGGCTTGCCGCTGCAGGATTTCTCGGCCGCCGCGATGATCGGGCGGTAGCCGGTGCAGCGGCAGAGATTGCCCGCGATGTGGTCGTTGATCTCGGCGCGGCTCGGCTTCCTGCCCTGCTGGTAGAGCGTGAACAGCGACATGATGAAGCCCGGCGTGCAGAAGCCGCACTGGGAGCCATGCATCTCCACCATCGCCTGCTGCACGGGATGGAGCGAGCCGCCATCGGCGAGGTCATCGACTGTCACCAGTTCCTTGCCGTGGAGGTGGCCCATGAGCAGGATGCAGGCATTGGCCGGTTCATAGACGAGGCCGCCGTCGCGCAGGCTGCCGATCGCCACGGTGCAGGCGCCACAATCGCCTTCATTGCAGCCTTCCTTGGTGCCGCGCGATTTTTCCTCGAGACGCAGATAGTCCAGAACCGTGCGCATCGGGTTGTGATCGCGGTATTCGACGATGCGGCCGCGGCGCAGGAAGCGAATGGGAGTCTGAGTGAGGCTGGGGATTGCCATGTCGGTCAGCTGCCGCGATAGGTCGAATAGCCGAAGGGCGAGAGCAGCAGCGGCACATGGAAATGCTGGCCGGCATCGGCGATGCCGAAGCGGACGGGAATGACATCGAGGAACAGGGGCTCGCGGGCTTGTGCCGCCGTCACGGATGTTGAGCCACGAAGATAATCACCGGCATGAAACAGGAGTTCATAAGTGCCCGGTGTGAAATCCTTGCCCTGCAGCAACGGGCCATCGGTGCGGCCGTCGCGGTTGGTTGTCGTTGATGCAAGCAGGCGGCGCGCAGGGGCCGTTGACCAGAGTTCGATCCTGATCCCGGCCGCGGGCTTTCCGGCCGCGGTATCCAGCACATGGGTGGTGAGTCTTCCTTCGCTGGCCACGTCGTCTTTCCTGGGTTTTCCTCAAGCGTGATCCAAAGGCTAGCGCAACAGTCAAGGCAGGGGAACACCTGCATCACGGTTGCTCACGGGACGATGTGCACAAGCCTGTCTGGCGGCAGCACGACCTCTTCGAGATTGCTGCCCGGGCCCTTGCGATCAACAACGAAGAAGCGGCTTGCCGGTTCCAGAACCAGCAGGGGATGGTGCCATGCGCCCTTGCGATAGTTGATGCCCTGCCTGCCATTGGCGCGAAAGACGCGGTAGCTGGCAAGGTCGGCGGGATCAGCGCAGACGGCAACGAGCCACGGCCTGTCCTGCAGGGGAAAGAAGATCTGGCTGCCGAGCGGATGGCGCTCCATGACCTGGAGTGCAATGGGCATGGGCCGCGGCCTGGCTTCAACGATGCTGATGTTGGTGGCTCCGCCCTCGTCGCTGACATCGACATGGGCAAGGTCGTTGAAGCGCGCCGCGAAGCCCTGGTTGATGGTGATGGGGCCAGTTGCTGCAATCTCGACGACATCGCCGAA
>CAZUKI010000123.1:0-6142 GCA_964620785.1 uncultured Aestuariivirga sp. | reverse complement strand
AGGCCATGTTCCATGACATGGGTTTCGGCAAAGGGAATGACGCCGCCCGGCTCGAAGTTGACGATGGTGATGTGCATGTCATGGGCAAGGTCGGCGGGATCGACGAAGCGCGTGGTGGACCAGGTGCCGTTGGTGCCGGGCATGACGACGGGCTTCATGTCGCGCTCGCTGGCAACGAAGGCCTTGGGAGCGGCAAGGCCCGCTGCCGGTTCATAGGACTTGCGGATCCAGTGGAAGCGGGCAGGTGCGGCACTGCCATTGCTGACGCTCCAGGCAAGGCCCGGCGGGATATAGGCAAACAGCCCGGGACGCATGTCGTGGCGGGTGCCAGCAATGGTCAGCGTGAAGGCGCCATCGACCACGAACAGCGCGGCTTCTGCCTTGGGGTCAGGTTCTGGGGTGGTGCTGCCGCCGCCTTCCGAAATTTCCATAATGTATTGCGAGAAGGTTTCGGCAAAGCCGGTCATGGGCCGTGCAAGAATCCAGGCGCGCGTCTTCGTCCAGCCCGGAAAATAGCTGGTGACGATGTCCTGCATCACGCCCCTGGGGATCACCGCATAGGCGGTGGTGAAGATGGCGCGGCCGGTCAGCAGGTCCGTCTGCGGCGGAAGCCCGCCTGTTGGCGCGTAATATTTCGGTTCGGTCATTGGAGTTCTTTCATCCAGCCCAGGCCTTCGGCCGTTCCGGCCCGGGGCCGGTATTCGCAGCCGACCCAACCCTGATAGCCCAGCGCATCGATTGCCGCCAAGAGGAAGGGATAGTTGATCTCGCCGGTGCCGGGTTCATGGCGGCCGGGATTGTCGGCGATCTGGATATGGCCGATGCGCGGCATGAGACGTTCCAGCGTGGCGGCAATCTCACCTTCCATGCGCTGCATGTGATAGATGTCATATTGCAGCTTGAGGTTCGGATGGTTCACCTCATCCAGCACGGCCATGGCGTCCGCCGACCGGGTGATGAAGTAGCCCGGCATGTCATAGCTGTTGATGGGCTCGAGCAACAGCAGGACGCCTGCCTGCGCAAGTTGTTCGGCGGCCCAGCGCAGGTTGGCCACCAGCGTTGCCATCGATTGCTCGCGCGCGGTGCCGGGCTTCGGAATTCCGGCAAGGCAATTGACCATGCCGCAGGACAAGGCCCCGGCATAGCGCGCCGCCATGTCGACGCCGCGCCGGAATTCGTCTTCACGGCCCGGCAGACAGGCAAGGCCGCGCTCGCCCGCGTCCCAGTCGCCGAGCGGCAGGTTGAAAAGCACCTGTGAAAGGCCGTTGTCCTTCAATCTTCGGGCAATCTCGCCGGCCTCATGGTCATAGGGTGACATGTATTCAACCGCCTTGAACCCGGCCTGAGCCGCCGCCGCAAAGCGCTCGAGGAAGGCATGTTCCGGAAACAGGAAGGAGAGATTGGCGGTGAAGCGCGGCATGTCAGTCCGGCACTGCCAGTGTGGCGGGTTCCTTGCCCTTCTCGATCAGGTAGAAGCCATTGGCGGCAACGGCCTGCCACGGTCCAGGCTCGGCATGGGGCCAGGTGATGCGCACCTCGGCCTTCTCGGCGGAGCCAAGGCCGAAATGCCAGAAGCCCAACTGGCCGCTGACATGGCCGCCGCCGGAGACAGCCTCGCGGGCCATCACCTTGTCACCGACCTTCACCTCGATCCAGGCGCCGATGGCATCACGGTTCGGTCCTTCCTCGCGCAGCGCGAACTCGATCCACTTACCGGTGCCTTGCGTGACATTGCGGAAGACCTCGACATTCTCCCAGCGGTTCACCACCAGGGCATCGACCAGACCGTCGAGGTTGAAGTCCGTGAGGGCAGCACCGCGCGAGATGCGCGAGGTGCCGATGCCGGAAGTGCCGCCGGCCTCCACAAAGGTGCCGTCCTGCTTCTGCAGCAGCATGTTGTTGGGATCGCGCATGGCGAAGTCCGGCATCTCGGCGACATTGCCCTTGGCGATGAAGATGTCGGCGAGGGTGTCGTTGTTCACATCCTCGACGGCGGTATGCCAGCCGGTCGAGGGCCGCAGGTCATCGCCCATATAGGGGCGGTGGGCGGTAACACCCTTCTTGAAGGCAATGTCGGCATAGCCCGGTTTCACCGCCTTGCCCTCCTTGGCGGCATCATCGAGGGTCTGCAGCTTGTTGTCGGCCATGGACGACAAAACATAGTCGGGAAAGCCGTCGCCCGTCAGGTCATAGTCGGCAATGCCCATGCCCCAGATGCGCAGATAGCGCCAGCCTTCCTTGTCAGTATAGAGCACGGGCTCCTTGCCGGGCTCGATCTTCCAGAGCTGTTCCTGGCCGCCTTCGTAATATTCGCGGTCATTGGACATGCGCAGCGCCGGGGTGCCGGAACGGTTCCAGTCGGTGAAGAGCATGGAGAGCGGGCAGTAGGAGGGCTTGAGGGGCAGAGGTTTGGCGAAGGCCTGCCCGGTGCCGTCCGGGCGGTGCAGCCAGTTGTCGGTGCAGGAACCCCAGGGGTCATCTTCGCGCGTGATATCCACATAGTTGCCGATGGCAATGGTGGGGAAACTGGCGCCCTTCTCCCAGGTGGCGGCATAGGCGGTGGACCAGGCCTTGCCGCCGTCAAAATTCCAGCGCTCGTTGGCACGGGTGAAATGGCAATTGCCATCACCCTTCATCACCACGTTTTCACCGGCCCGCAGGATCACCAGGTCGGTCTTGCCGTCGCCATCGATGTCGAGCGGATAGGCGCCGGTTGCGCCTTCAAGCTCGGCGCCGCTGTCATGCTTTTCAAAGCGCAACTCCCCTCCCCGCTTGCTGCGGTTCACGAAGAACTGCGACAGGCCCTCGCCGCCAGCGATGAAGGCGTCAGGCTTGTAGTCATCATTGCAGTCAAAGGCGGCAACACCGCCGCCCACCGTGAACTGGTATTCGCCAGTGTATTTGTGGATGATACCGGAATTATCCGTTTCATTCGCGAATGAAACAGTCGGTTCATCGGCCGCGGCAGTGCCAGTGGCAAGCAGGCTTGCAAGCAGGATCGTTGCATGGCGCATGGAGCTAGGCCTTTGTCTTGAGGTTGGCGGCAAAGGTGCCGACGCAGCGGCCCTGTTCGAGACCATGCTCGATGGCTGAGCGATAGTGGATGCCACCATAGAGGCGCGAGATGCCGGCTTCATTGGCAGCCTCCCAAAACGAATTGAACTTGCGGGCCGGAAGGCCATCGCGGATGTGGGTTGAGTCCTCGAAGGCCACGGTTTCGCCGAGCAGTGCTGTGAGTGCCGCGGCGGCGGCCCCTGACTGGACCGAATGACCGGAGGTATATTCGGGAAATGGCGGGGTGATCAGCAGCGTGTTCCATTTCGGATCGATGACGCGCTTGATGTAGGTGATGGGGCGCACCAGGTTGACTTCGAACTTGGTGCGCCAGCAGGCGATGAAGCCGTCGGCCATGGCGACGCTGAGGCGAAGCAGCATGTCGGTGCATTCCTCGGCGGTCATCGAACGTTCCTTGGCGACCCGCATGGCAATGGAAATCCAGTGACCAGGTGGCGTCGGCGACAGCATGGGGTCGTCGGACCAGAAGCGTGCGATGGCGCGCTGCTCCGGCGTCAGGTTGCGCACCGTGTCATAGACTTCATAGGCTTCCTTGTAGAAGGCGCTGTCCTTGTCCTCGCTGTATTGCGGCGGCCCCTGCACCGGGCAGGCGCCGCCATCCGGCATGGCGAAGGTGCGGTTATTGCCCCAGGCCGGCAACAGCGGTGCCTGCTGCAGGGCAATGGTCGAGGTCGGCACCCAACTGGCATTGCCGGGTGCCGGCTTGTAGTCCTGCGGGAAGCCCATGTTCTCGATGTCGGCGCCGCCGTCGCCCTTGGACCAGTCGAAGACGCGCATGGCCACGGCGCGGCCGAAATCCTCGCTTCGTGCCGCCACGTCATCGCCAACCCCGCCGACGAGATCGGCGGAGATCTTGCGCAGCGTTGCCTTGAAGGCGCGCTGGCCGGAAGGACCGGTGCGCTCGAAGAACACCTCGACCGAGGCCGCCATGGCGCCATGCAGGGCATGGGTGAGGTCGAGATCCTTCGGTTTCTCCGTGTACGGAGGTTCTGTCCAGCCGTTGAGTTGGCCAGCCAGCGACTTCCAGCCCGGCGATATGGCCGCCATGGTCTCGTAGATCGCGGTTGCATGATAGGCGAAGGCCCGCGAGGCCACGGGTGGCGAATAGATCGGCGTGTGCCGCACCAGGAGCAGCATCAGCTTGTACCAGCGGTCAAGGACCTCGGCAGCGCCGATGGGTGCCGCAAGGGCACGGCGGTGCGCCGCCACGGGAATTGCAAGGCCCGCCGCCGAGGCGGCAAGCAGGGACAGAACGTTGCGTCTCTTCATTATTTCACACTCACTCCGCTGCCACTTGTCCACGTTCACTTCTGGCGCTGGCCAGCGCCGACATGTCGCCATCGACGGCGCGTAACAGGGCTGCCGTGGTGCCGCGCAGGATCAGGTCGGTCTCGACCGGCACCACTTCAATCACCACGCGGCGGCGCAACTCCTCGACGACGCTGTCCTCGACGGCCTTGCGCATGGCGGGCTCGATCAGTTGCCGTGCCCAGATGCCAGGCCCGGCGAGCACGATGCGGTCAGGATTGAGAAGGGCAATCATGCGGCCGATGCCGAAGCCAAGGGCCTCGCCGGCCTTGTCGAAGGCCGCCACGGCATTTGGCTCACCACGCTGGGCGCTGGTCAGGAGAGCTTCCATGTCGGCAGCGTTGACGCTGGAATGGGGGGCCTCATTGTCGCCGCCACCGCTGGCAGTGCGCAGGATGCCATAGTCCGCGGCATAGGCTTCGATGCAGCCGCGCCTGCCGCAGCGGCAGAGGGCGCCGTGCGGAATGTGGTTCATGTGGCCGAATTCAGAGGCGCCGCCGCTTGAGCCGTGGAACACCTTGCCGCCGATGATCAGGCCCATGCCGACGCCGTAGCCGGTGAAGATCGCCGCCAGTGTTTCATGGCGCGCGGTCGCTTCGCTGGCGAGGTAGCCTTCGGCCATCATGTTGGCGTCGTTGGCAACGAAACAGGGAATGGAAAGTTCGCGCTCCAGCACGGCACCCATGGGCACGTCGCGGGCGGCGAAGGCGGGCGACCAGACGATGGAACCATTGCGGCTGTCGGCAACACCCTGGACGGCAACGCCAATGCGCATCACATCGTTCAGGGCATGGCCGGAGTCAGCCACGAAGGCGCGGATCACCCTTGCCGTGGCCAGGGCAAAATCCTCGACCTCGGTTTCATAGGTCGGGGTGTGGACCTTCTCGGTCTTGAGCACCGTGCCGCTGTAGTCGGCGAGGGTCAGCATGGTGGTGTCGATGGAGATGTTTGCGGCAAGCACCAGGGCGGCCCTGGTCCTGAGGCCGAGTTGGACGGTGGGGCGGCCGCGCTTGCCATTGGCGCGCAGCGGCGAGGGACTTTCCAGTTCCTCGATGATGTCTTCGCCGATGAGCTGGGCCGAGATCGCCGTGATGGTGGCGGGCGACAGGCCCGTGACGCGGCCAAGCTCGACCCGCGCCAATGGCCCGTTCCTGCGCAAGGCATCCAGAACGAGACGGCGGTTCTGGCGACGTACCAGTTCGCTGTCGGCTTTCGCTTCCATGTCCCTAGACCGGCGGCTTGTCCCGCCCTGTTATTCTCAAGCGATATTGGCGCAACCTCAGCGGGACTCGCAAGGTTTATTTTGAAGTCCGAAGTTAATCCATGTCGCAAATGCCGATGGGCAGGGCGAAGTTGCGCGGGTGCGCTGCAGCATTCTCATGCAGGAGTCGAGGCAATGACACGCCTTGGGAGGGCTCATGAACATTCAGGACTTGCTGGCAGCACGGGAAGATGCGTTGAAGCGGAGCGCCGGCGGGCCGCCCAGCCCTACTTCCAACCCCTTCTATGGCGTCGGCCCGATCACCGACGCGGTGCCTGATGAAGCAGAGGCGCGGGCCAGCCGCTTTGCCTTCGAGCATTGGCTCGAGGAGAACTACCGCAAGGTGACGGACACCGGCGGCGATGCCGGCCCATTCACGGTGGCGGAAGTGTCGCGTTCCATGCACCGGGGCTATCCGGCCGACAAGTTCATCCTCGACATGATGCGGGCGATCCACGGCTACTTCGGCTTTCCAAAATCGAACCGCATGGCGGTGGG
>CAZUKI010000122.1:0-8249 GCA_964620785.1 uncultured Aestuariivirga sp. | reverse complement strand
CGCTGGGACTCTTCCTTGCCCTGCTGGTGATTTACGTCTGCCGGACTTCGATGGACGCCAAGGAATTCGCACAATGGGGCTGGCGGATCCCGTTCTGGCTGTCGATTTTGTTGCTGATTTTCTCGGTGTACATCCGGCTCAAGCTCAACGAATCGCCGCTCTTCCAGCGCATGAAGGCGGAAGGCAAGAGCTCGAAGGCGCCGCTCACGGAAAGTTTCCTCAAGTACCCGAACAACAAATACGTGCTGCTCGCCCTGTTGGGCGCGACGGCCGGCCAGGGCGTGGTGTGGTACACGGGCCAGTTCCAGGTACTGTTCTTCCTGCAGAACGCCGTCAAGGTCGATTTCCAGACCACCTACATCCTTCTGGCGATCGCGCTGGCAATTTCCACGCCGTTCTTCATCTTCTTCGGCTGGCTGTCCGACAAGATCGGCCGCAAGTGGATCATGATGGCGGGCTGCCTGCTTGGCGCGGTGACGTATTTCCCGCTGTTCAACGCCATGACGGAAGCCGGAAATCCGGCGCTCGTGAAGGCGACGCGCGAGGCGCCGGTGACGGTCCTGGCCGACAACTCCGGAACCGCCTGCGACTTCAGTTTTGCCGCGTCCCTGGTGCCGCAGCATGACGACCACAAGAAAGACTGCGTCAAGGTCAAGAAGCAGTTGACCGGTGCCGGCATCAACTTCACCTACGGGCCGCCTTTGCCCGATGCGCCGATTGCCGTCAAGGTGAAGGACACCATCGTCAAGGGGACCGATGCCAAGGCCATCGCGGACGCCGTGAAGGCGGCAGGCTATCCGACCAGCGCCAATCCGGCGGAAGTCAACAAGCCGATGATCGTGCTGATCATTGTCATCCTGATGATCTACGTGACCATGGTGTACGGCCCGATCGCGGCGTTCCTGGTGGAGTTGTTCCCAACCAAGATCCGCTACACGTCGATGTCCCTGCCCTATCACATCGGCAACGGCTGGTTCGGCGGCTTCCTGCCGTTCACCGCCACGTTCCTCGCCATCTCTTACGGCAACATCTACTATGGCCTGTGGTATCCGATTATCGTCGCCAGCATGACGCTCGTGATCGGTACCTTGTTCATTCGTGAAACCAAGGACCTGCCGTTGGTGCGCGACGCCTGAGGCGCGCAGCTCCCGAGCCCAGCGAAAGGCCCGCTTCGGCGGGCCTTTCGTTTTGGCGCCCCATTTCGGTGCATCGTGAATAAATATGGCAAAGTTGACGGGTGCCTTGAACGCGCCCCGACCCAAAGGAGTCTGCAATGGCTGCCGGAACGATCTACCACAAGACCGCACTTGGCGTAAGTGAAGTCACCGAGCGCAAGATGAAACTGGCGCCCCGCGTGCGAACCATGCTGATCCTGATCGATGGCGTGCAGCCGGAGTTCCTTCTGCGGGAAGAAGGTCAGAAAGTCGGCGCGCCGCTGAACTTCCTTGAGGAATTGCTGGACAAGGGCTTGATCGAAAAGATGGATGCGGCCCGGGCGGCTGCGGATGCGCCGGCGGTCGGTCAGAATGAAACTGACGAGTTTTCCAAATTCCGGACCGCCAAGGATTTCATGAACGTCACCGTGGTTGACGCGTTGGGCCTCAAATCGTTCTTCTTTACACTGAAGCTGGAAAGGGCCGGCAACCGCGAGGACCTGCGCGGTCTGATGGACGCCTATCGGCAGCAGATCGAGAAGGCGGAGGGCGCAGCGCAGGCGGAAGTGCTGGCGAACCGCCTGAAAGAACTGCTCAAGTAACTCCAACTGAAAAGGCACGCACCCTTTGGGCCTCATCTTCCGATATCTCGCCAAGGAAATCTTCTGGGCCACGCTGTTGTTGCTCGTGGGTCTGTTGGCCTTGTTCGCCCTGTTCGACTTCATTCGGGAAATGGGCGACTTGGGCAAGGGCCAGTACCGGTTCACCACCTTGTCGCTCTACGTGCTCCTCACGCTGCCGACCCATCTGGTTGTGGTGTTTCCGATGGCCGCCTTGATGGGGACCTTGTTCGCCGTTGCGCGTTTGTCCGCGCAGTCTGAGCTGACGGTCATGCGGGCTTCCGGGCTCTCGCTGATGAGGCTTGCCGCGATTTGCGCGGGGATCGGTTGCGTCTTCTCGTTGGCGGTGCTGCTCTTTGGAGAGTTTGTCGCGCCGTCGACGGAGGAGTGGGCCAAGCGCGCCAAGCTCAATGCCACGACCAACGTGATCGCCAAGCAATTCCGTTCTGGATTCTGGATGAAGGATGACCTTTCGTTTGTCAACATCGGAAATGTGACGGCGGATCGGGGATTGCAGGACATCCGGATCTACGAGTTCGACCGCCAGTATCGGCTGACCTCGCTGAGCGTGGCCAAGACCGGCGAATTCGATCCGGACGCCGCGCGGTGGAAGCTTGCAGACGTCAGCCGCACGGCTTTTGAGGGGGAGCGTGCACGGATCGAGCAATTGCCCTCGGCATCCTGGAATTCGGCCATCACGCCCGGGTTGATATCCGTCCTGCTGGTGCGCCCCGATTCGATGCCCATCGCCAGCCTGTACAGTTTCATCGACCATTTGCGCAACAACCAAAGCAACAGCACGCAGTACGAACTGGCGTTTTGGGGCAAGGTCTTCCAGCCGCTGACAACGGTCGTCATGATGCTGCTGGCGGTTCCCTTCGCAATCCAGCCGCAGCGCTCGCGCGGCGTCGGCGCCATGATGATCCTCGGCATCCTCGCGGGACTATCGGTTTACTTCCTCAACCAGCTCGCTGGTAATCTCACCGTCATCAATGATTGGCCGCCGTTGGTCAGCGTCAGTGCACCGCACTTGTTGTTCCTTGGAGTGGCGATGGCGCTGATTGCGGTCAAAGAGCGGCCGATCCGGCGGTCGCAGCCGTCCACAGCGGCCGCGCCGAACTAGCTGGCGCTAAGCAGGCGCGTGCGCGCCAGACGGTCGTGCAGGAACTGGCGATCGTCGTCAAATCGCGCCCACAGGATGGTGGCCAGTGCGGGAACCGTCAGCCAGATGACGATCGCCGGGCTCACGCGCTGGGGAAACATGAACAGGACGATGGCGACGCACGCGGGCATGAAAAAGGCGCTGGCACATGCGAAGCGCCAAAGCGCCTGCAACGCGTTCAAGGGTTGACCATCGAGACGGACGACGCGGATGCGCCAGGTCTTCATCGGCAGTGTTTGGCCGCCGTGCGTCCAGAACCAGACGAAATAGCACGCGACCACTGCAACCAGATAGGCCTGGAAAAAGGCCTGGGCCCAACCGGCTGTCACCCCGCCGTGGGTGCCGGCTGCCGGGAAGGCGGCAATCAGCAACAGGGCAAGGAGCAGCAAGCCTTCATAGGGCAGGCAGGCGATGCGCCGCTTCAGGCTGGGGACCTCCGGCAATGAGGCCTGGTCAACGGGCGGGGAGCCGGACACCGCGTCGCTATTGGTTGGGGCCGGAGCCGGGCGCCTGAGCGCGCTGCTGGTTCTTTTCGCCCCAGCGCTCGCGCAGCTCATGCTGCTTCTTTGGAGGCAGTGCGTTGAGGTCACGGTATTTCTCACGGGCCTGGTTGCGCTGTTCCGGCGAGAGCGCGGCCCAGTCGCGAATGCGTTCGCGGTAGCGCTCCTGTTGAATGGGGGCCAGCTTGGGATATTGGCGCGCGCTATCGATGAGCCGGCGCTGCTGCGTTCCCCCCAATTTCTCCCAGTCTTTCTCCAAAGGGGCCAGGATCTGGCGCTGCGCTTCAGGGAGCTTTTTCCAACTCACCTGCGGGGCCGGCCCCTTTGCTTCGGGCTGGGCGACCCCCTGTGCCGGCACGGATCCAACAAAACAAACCGCCATCGTCACGATGGCGGTTCGCAGTGCAATTCTGGCCGGCAGGAGGTTCACTCGCCCGACTCCTTGACCCAGTCGGCAAAGTCCTTGTCGAGAAATGCATCGATCGGCAATTCACCCGTCAGCAACTTGGTGTCAAGCTCGCCAACCTCATCGTAGCGCTGATCGCCCGCGCCGCTCCAGTTGTAGAGCGCAATGCTTGCTGCCAATGCCAGCAGGGGAACCCAGAACAAGGGCTTCTTCAGCCACCAGCCGGGTTCGACCACGTGGCCGGAGACGGTCGCCAGGCCCAGCACCGAAACAGGCTCGACATGGGCTTTCAATGCCTTTTCGCGCGCCGCGTGCAAACGGACCTGTTTGGAGTCATCGATGCGCTGGATTCCGGTGTTCAGGTTTTGGACAATCTTCTTGGCGAATTCCTGTTCATTCATGACCGTTCTCCCGCGTACCCGGTGCCCACGACCGAGTCCATCGAAATTCCTTTTGCTTTCAATAATTTAGACAGTGAATCGACGGCGCGCGAGCAGTGGGTTTTGACGCTCCCCTCCGAGCAGCCCATGGCTGCCGCCGTTTCCGCCACATCGAGTTCCTCCCAGTAACGCAACATGAATGCTTCCCGTTGACGACCGGGCAGCTTCTGGATCGCCTCCTCGATTGCCGCGAGCACCTGAGATTGTTCCAGCTGATCCGCTGGGGATACCGGCACGCTTCCGGTGTGTTCCGCCTCGATGTTTTCGAGAATATCAAAGTCATCTTCATCGTCCTTGGAACCGAAGGATGAAAATAGCGAGGTCCAGGTGCTGCGGACCTTTTGGCGACGGAACCAGTCCCGGACATTGTTCTGAAGGATCCGCTGGAAGAGCATCGGAAACTCGGTCGCCGGGCGCTCCGAATAGCTTTCCGAAAGCTTCATCATCGAGTCTTGCACAATATCAAGCGCCGCCTCATCGTCGCGGACCGCATAGACCGCCTGCTTGAAGGCGCGCTTCTCGACCGACGCCAGAAAATCCGACAGTTCTTGTCTGGTACTCAGGTGGGGCCTCGAACGTTCTTGTTGTTGTCGCGCCGAGAGGCGGGGTGACAGAGGATCCGGAAAGGCCGAAAGTCTAACAAGAATCAAGCAGGGCCGCTGCATGCGGGGAAATGCCCTTGACCAATCGTTCGACGGCAGGTAAGGTTCGATTTACTGCACTGCACCATCCGCCGGGTGACCCCCGGTTTTGGGCGTCTCACCATGGACGTTTCCAGTGGACTGGCGCAGTGAGCCGGGCGCAAGGGTGAAACCCCACAAGGGTGACCGAGCGCAGCATCACTCGCCGGACACCTGGAGCGTCGCCGCTGGCCGGAGGCGTTGCCGTGGAACGGTTCCCGCTCATTGCGTTTCTTCTTACAGGACCACTGTCATGAGAATGTCCGACGCTCCTGCCGCGTCTTCTGCGGCAAGTTCAGTTTCCGTGCAAACGGAATTGATCTCCGGTGCCGAAATCCTTTGCCGCGCGCTTGCGGCCGAGAATGTCGAGTTCGTGTTTGGCTATCCCGGCGGCGCCGTGTTGGTCATCTATGACGAAATTTTCAAGCAGAAGAAGTTCTCCCACATCCTGGTGCGCCACGAACAGGCCGCCGTCCATGCCGCCGATGCCTACGCGCGTTCCACCGGGCGCGCCGGCGTGGCGTTGGTCACCTCCGGGCCGGGGGTCACCAATGCGGTGACCGGGATCGCCACCGCATATATGGATTCCGTGCCCATGGTGATCATCACAGGGCAAGTACCCACTCACGCAATCGGGCAGGACGCCTTTCAAGAATGTGACACCGTGGGCATCACGCGGCCGTGCGTGAAGCACAACTTCCTGGTCAAGGACGTGGGCGATCTCGCGGAAACGATCAAGAAGGCGTTCTACGTGGCGACGACCGGTCGCCCGGGTCCGGTGGTTGTGGATATTCCGAAAGACGTGTCGATCGCCAAGGCGCCATTCGCCTATCCCGCATCGGTGGAGATGCGGTCTTATCGCCCCACGACGAAAGGGCATGCCGGCCAGATCAAGAAGGCCATGCAAATGCTGCTCGATGCACAGCGCCCGATGATCTACGTGGGGGGCGGAGCGGTGCTAGGCAATGCGTCGGCCGAGGTGACCGAACTGGTGCGCCTGCTCGGCTACCCCTGCAACAACACCCTCATGGGCCTGGGCGCATTCCCGGCGTCCGACAGCCACTTTGTCGGAATGTTGGGAATGCACGGCACCTACGAGGCCAACATGGCCATGCAGCATTGCGACGTGCTCATCGCTGTCGGCGCGCGTTTCGATGACCGGGTGATCGGAAACCCGGGCCATTTCGCGGCCGGCAATGCGAACCGGCGCATCATCCACATCGACATCGACCCCTCCTCCATTTCCAAGCGCGTGAAAGTCGACGTGCCCATCGTGGGCGGCGTGAAGGAGGTGCTGGGCGAATTGCTTTCGCAGCTGAAGGCCGCCGAGCAAAAGCCCGACAAAGGCGCGATCGCCGCCTGGTGGAAACAGATCAATGAATGGCGAAGCAAGGACTGCCTCAAGTACAAGCAGGGCAAGGACATCATCATGCCGCAGCACGTGGTGCAGAAGCTCTGGGAGGTGACCAAGGGCGATGCATTCGTCACCTCGGACGTGGGCCAGCACCAGATGTGGGCGGCGCAGTATTACCGCTTCGACAAGCCGCGCCGCTGGATCAATTCCGGCGGACTCGGGACGATGGGGGTCGGCATCCCTTACGCGATGGGCGTCAAGTTCGCCCATCCCGACGCCGATGTCGCTTGCATCACCGGGGAGGGCTCGGTGCAAATGTGTATCCAGGAATTGTCCACCTGCAAGCAGTACCACCTGCCGATCAAGGTGATCCTGCTCAACAACCGATATCTGGGCATGGTGCGCCAGTGGCAGGATTTCTTCCACGGCAACCGCCACGCGGAAAGCTACATGGACGCGCTGCCGGATTTCGTGAAGCTGGCCGAGGCGTACGGTCATGTCGGCATGCGGATCGAAAAGCCGGGCGATGTCGAAGGCGCGTTGAGGGATGCCTTCGCGATGAAGGATCGCCTGGTCTTCATGGATTTCATCACCGACCAGAAGGCCAATGTGTTTCCCATGGTGCCCGGCGGGAAGGGGATCAGCGAGATGATCCTGGCGGAGGACTTGTAATCCATGCGCCACATTCTCTCCATCCTGATTGAAAACGAGGCGGGCGCGCTATCGCGCGTCTCGGGTCTGTTCTCTGCGCGGGGCTACAACATCGAATCGTTGACGGTGGCGCCGACCGAGGATGCCACGCTGTCGCGCATGACCATCGTCACCACCGGCTCCGACGACGTCATCGAGCAGATCACCAAGCAGGTGAACAAGCTGGTCGACGTCGTCAAGATCGTCGACCTCAACGAGGGCAAGCATGTCGAGCGCGAACTGATGCTGGTCAAGGTGCGCGCGATCGGCAAGGACCGCGAGGAATTGAAGCGGACGGCGGACATTTTCCGCGCGCGCGTCATCGACCTCAGCGAAAAGACCTACGTCATCGAGCTGACCGGCACGGTGGAGAAACTCGACGCGTTCCTGGAAGCCATCGACCGCGCGCTGATCCTCGAAACCGTCCGGACTGGGCCCTGCGGGCTCGGCCGCGGCGAGTGGATCATGAAGGCATAGTCGGAGCATCTTGGGCACACCGATGACTCCGTGCAAGCAAACAAACTGAAACCCACAAGGATCTAACATGAAGGTTTATTACGACAAAGACTGCGACCTCTCGCTCATCCGGAACAAGAAGGTTGCGATCATCGGATTTGGGTCCCAGGGACACGCCCACGCGCAGAACCTCAATGACTCCGGGGTCAAGGTGACCGTCGGCTTGCGAAAAGGTGGCGACTCCTGGAACAAGGCCAAGAAGGCGGGGCTGAAAGTCGCCGAAGTGGCGGACGCGGTCAAGGGCGCCGACATTGTCATGATGCTGTTGCCCGACGAGCACATCGGCGAGGTGTACAAGAATGAAGTCCACCCCAATATCATGAAAGGCGGTGTGCTGGCCTTTGCCCACGGCTTCAATGTGCATTACGGCGTGGTCTCGCCGCGCGAGGATCTTGACGTCATCATGATCGCCCCGAAAGGACCGGGGCACCTGGTCAGATCCACCTATGTCGCGGGCGGCGGGGTGCCCAGCCTGATCGCGGTCTGGCGCGATCACTCGGGCAAGGCCAAGGACCTGGCCCTCGCCTATGCGAAAGCCAATGGCGGCTCGCGCGGAGGGGTCATCGAAACCAATTTCCGCGAGGAAACCGAGACCGACCTGTTCGGAGAGCAGACCGTGCTGTGCGGTGGCATCGTGGAGCTGATCAAGGCCGGCTATGAAACCCTGGTGGAGGCTGGCTACGCGCCAGAGATGGCGTACTTCGAATGCCTGCACGAGACCAAGCTC
>CAZUKI010000121.1:4117-8337 GCA_964620785.1 uncultured Aestuariivirga sp. | reverse complement strand
CCCGGATAGGCTTCGCGGCCCGGCGGGCGGCGCAGCAGCAGTGACATCTGGCGGTAGGCCACGGCCTGCTTGGAAAGATCGTCATAGGCGATCAGCGCATGCATGCCGTTGTCGCGGAAATATTCGCCGATGGCGCAGCCCGCGAAGGGCGCGAGATACTGCAGCGGCGCCGGGTCCGAGGCGGTGGCGGCGATGATCACGGAATATTCAAGCGCACCGTTGTCCTCGAGAACCTTGACGAACTGGGCAACCGTCGAGCGCTTCTGGCCGCAGGCCACATAGACGCAATAGAGCTTGTCCTTCTCAGGACCGGCCACATGGATGGGCTTCTGGTTGAGGATGGTGTCGAGGATGATGGCGGTCTTGCCGGTCTGGCGGTCACCGATCACCAGCTCGCGCTGGCCGCGGCCCACCGGGATCAGTGCGTCGATGGCCTTGAGGCCCGTCGCCATCGGCTCATGCACCGACTTGCGCGGAATGATGC
The DNA here is from genome assembly GCA_964620785.1 of uncultured Aestuariivirga sp. Lineage (GTDB taxonomy): Bacteria > Pseudomonadota > Alphaproteobacteria > Rhizobiales > Aestuariivirgaceae > Aestuariivirga. The sequence goes on along the minus strand of CAZUKI010000121.1, from coordinate 7,853 downwards.
CGGGCGCCTTGACGTCAACGCGCGAGCGCTGCTTGGCCTTGATCGGGCCCTTGCCGTCGATCGGGTTGCCGAGCGGATCGACAACGCGGCCGAGCAGTTCCTTGCCGACCGGGATTTCCACGATGGCGCTGGTGCGCTTGACGGTATCGCCTTCCTTGATCTCGCGGTCGGAACCGAAGACCACGACGCCGACGTTGTCGTTTTCAAGGTTGAGGGCCATGCCCTTGATGCCGTTTGCGAACTCGACCATCTCGCCGGCCTGGACATTGTCGAGGCCATAGACGCGGGCGATGCCGTCACCTACCGAGAGCACCTGGCCGATTTCGGCGACCTGGGCTTCCTTGCCGAAGTCCTTGATCTGCTTCTTGAGGATTGAGGAGATTTCAGCGGCGCGGATATCCATCAGGCTTGTCCCTTCATGGCGGATTTGAGTGAATTGAGTTTGGTGAGAAGCGAATTGTCCATCATGCGGCTGCCGACCTTGACGATGAGCCCGCCCAGGATGGCCGGATCGACCTTGGCGGCCAGCGCCACGTCGCTGCCGACAGCACTCTTGAGTGCCGCCTTGAGGTCAGCAAGCTGCTTTGCGGAAAGCTTTTCGGCGGAGGTGACCTCGGCGGTCACTTCGCCCTTCGATTTGGCGACCAGCGTCTGGTAGGCCGAGATGGCCTCGGGCACCGCGGCAAGCCTGCGGTTCTTCGCCATGAGCTTGAGGAAGTTGAAGGCAAGGCCCGAGATGCCAGCCTTGGTTGCCAGTGCGGCGACTGCCTCTTCCTGGTCCTCGGCCTTGAACACCGGAGAGCGGATGAGCCGCTTCAGTTCCTCGGAACCGTCGATGAGAGCCGCAAAAGAAGCCAGCGCATCGCCCGTCTTGGCGACGGATTTGTCATCGCTTGCCAGGTCGAACAGGGCCGACGCATAACGGCCAGCCACACCTGATTGAGCTTGATCTGTTGTTGCCACGATCAATCTTTCAAAAGGACCCGGGAATTGCCGTCGAAAGCCCGCCCAAGTCATTGAATTTTGTATGGAAGCGATCGGCCAAGGCTTCACGCTGCGCTGCGGGAGTCCCCACCGCGCGGGCTGCCTAACACATGGATTTTAGTCAGGCAACAGCGATTCGCCCCGTCATTGGGCGCGTTGTCGGGTCGCAGGGCCACTGCCGCGATCCGCGGTCTTGCCCGATCCCCGGCCCTCGCTCTGGTTCTGGCCCTTGACCCGGTGCGTGGCAACCTTGCGCGAGGCCAGGATCTTGTCGATGCGCCGCCCGTCGAGATCGACGACCTCGAATTCGTGACCCTCATGGGCAAAAGTCTGGCCGGTTTCCGGCAGGTGCCCCAGCCTGTCGAGCACGAAGCCCGCCATGGTCTGGTAGTCGCGCTTCTCCGGCACCGCGAGGCCGAGTTTCGGCAGGACGCTGTCAACCGGGGCCCAGCCGGCAATGAGATAGGAGCCATCGGCGCGCTCGACGATTTCAGGCTCGGCCGGGCGTTTTTCCTCGCGGAAGCTGCCGACGATGGTCTCCAGGATGTCGGCTGCCGTTACCACCCCTTCGAAATGGCCATGCTCGTCATAGATGAGGCCCAGATGCACATCCGAGGCCTTGAGCTTCTCGACGACGTCGAGGGCATCGACGGTGTCAGGAAACATCGGGGCTTCCTTCACCATCTGCTTGAGCTTGCGCTTGCGGCCCTGCAGCAGGGCTGCGGCGATGTCGCGCACCTGGATGACGCCGATGATGTTCTCCGGGCTGCCGTCATGGACGACGTAGCGCGAATAGCCGCTCTTGGCGATCTGCTTGCCGATCGTGACGAGATCATCCTGCACGTTGATCATCTCGACATCGGCGCGCGGGATCATCACGCTGCGCACCGGCCGGTCGCCGAGGCGCATGACCCCGGTGATCATGTCGCGCTCCTCCGGCTCGATCACCCCGGCGCTTTCGGCCTCGGCGATGAGCGAGTGGATTTCGGCATCGGTGATGGTGTCATCCTTGACCCGGCTCTGCCCCATGAGGGCGAGCACCAGCCGGCCCGACCTGTCGAGCAACCAGACCACCGGCGCCGCGATCCTGGCGAGCATCGTCATGCCCGGCGAGACAAGGCAGGCGACCCGTTCCGGATTGCGCAAGGCAAACTGCTTCGGCACCAGTTCACCGATGATCAGCGAGAAATAGGTGATGGCCCCGATCACCAGCCCAAAGCCCAAAGGCTCGGCGAAATTGCCGGGCACGCCGGCCGCCTCGAACCAGCGCGACAGGCGCACGCCCAGCGTGGCACCGGAAAAGGCGCCCGCCACGATGCCCACCAGCGTGATGCCGATCTGCACCGTGGAGAGGAAGCGTCCCGGATCCGAGGCAAGCGCCATGGCGCGGCGCGCGCCATTGACATTCTGGTCTGCCAGGGCCCTGAGCTTCGACATGCGCGAGGAGGCGATGGCCATTTCCGACATGGCGAGAAGTCCGTTGACGGCTGTCAGCAGGACGAGGACGAGAATTTCAGCATAGAACATTCAGGTGAGACTCAGGCGCATGGCAGGCCGCAACATACCCGCAAATGCCCCTGGCTCGAAACCTTTGATTTCCGGCTATAACAAAGCCTGCCGGCGCCGCCGGGCCTGTCGTTATCCAAGATGGAGAGCATCATGAAGATCGCAGTCATCGGCCTGGGGCGCATGGGCGCCAATATCGTGCGCCGCCTGATGCGCCACGGCCATGAGGTTGTGGTGAACGACCGCAATCCCGAGGCCATGGCTGCCCTCGCCAGGGAAGGTGCCAAGCCTGCCGCAGAACTTGCCGGTCTCGTCAGCGCCCTGCCGCAGCCGCGCGCCATCTGGCTGATGCTTCCGGCGGGCCAGGTGACCGGCGACATGATCGCCACCCTGGCGCCGATGCTGGCGCCGGGCGACATCCTGATCGATGGCGGCAACAGCCATTTCAAGGACAGCCTGGCGCGCGGCAAGGAGCTTGCCGGGCGCGGTATCCACTTTGTCGATGTCGGCACCTCGGGCGGCGTCTGGGGCCTTGAGCGCGGCTACTGCATGATGATTGGCGGGGACCGCGAGGCAGTTGAACATCTCGATCCCATCTTTGCAGCACTTGCGCCGGGGCGTGGCGACATCGTGCCGACACCAGGCCGGGAAGGCCACGACCCCCGCGTCGAGCAGGGTTACATGCATTGCGGGCCCAGCGGCTCGGGACATTTTGCCAAGATGGTCCACAACGGTATCGAGTATGGCATCATGCAGGCCTACGCCGAGGGCTTTCATATCCTGCGCACCAGAGGCGACGCCGGCCTGCCGGAAGAGGCGCGCTTCAATTTCGACACAGCCGATCTCGCCGAACTGTGGCGGCGGGGCAGCGTGGTGTCGTCCTGGCTTCTCGACCTGACGGCCATTGCCCTCGCAAAGGATCCCGCCCTGCAGAAATTTTCCGGTGCCGTCGCCGATTCGGGCGAGGGCCGCTGGACCGTCGAGGCGGCCATCGAACAGGCGGTGCCTGCCGAAGTGCTGGCTGCCGCTATCTTCACGCGCTTCCGCTCACGCAGTGAAAACACCTTCGCCGAAAAACTGCTTTCGGCCATGCGCTTCGAATTCGGTGGCCACATCGAGCCGGGGCGCGGCGACTGAAACGCACCGAAACGCGGGGGCTGCCGCGGCTGGTGAAAAATCAGGGGCATTGAAAAGGGTGGGGCCCACCACGGCTTTCGCCGCGGCAGGCCCCTGGGAGGAACTGTGT
>CAZUKI010000121.1:0-4017 GCA_964620785.1 uncultured Aestuariivirga sp. | reverse complement strand
GAGGAACTGTGTCCGGTGCGCCCTAGGTCAGGGCCTTCCGGCGGGCCGCATGGCCCAGTTGATAGCGCTTGATGCCTATGTCCAGGAGGTCAGACTCGCTGAGTTGCTCCAGCTCGGCACGGACGCTCAGATAGCGTTTGAACCTGAGCTTCCGCACCAGGGCATGGGCTGGCGTGGAAAGACGTGACATGGTTTTAGCGAACCGCCTCACGGGCGACGCGCTGGATGTCAGCGCGGAGAATGCCAAGGTCGGACAATTCGCGGTTGGACAGCGCGCGCAGCTCCGCAACAGTGCGGTTGTAGCGCTTCCAAGTGGAAATGCGGCTCTTGAGTGCTTCAAACATTGGTCTATCCTTTCATTCAGTTACGGACCGGACGGGTTTCCGGTTGGTCATCTGTTTCTTTGACAGGCGAAATATATGTGCAGTGCAACAAGAAATGAATTGCAAATTTTGCATAGCAGCATTTCATCTAGCTATTACAATACATTAACAACCTCTTTACAGTCGTATGACTGCCGGATTGGCATGCAAATGCCCTGTTTTGGGTCCCGATTTGGATGAAACAGGGCAGGAAAACTGTCAAGAACAATTAAATTTGCATAACGATTGAGCAATTGATGTGCAGTGCAGCAAAAATGCGAATGGGCCTGCCTCTGGCAGGAACCCGCCAATGACCGCCGATTCAGCAGCAAAAGCCCGTCCGCCGGTCGAGGCCGAACACGCCATGGCGGCAACCTCATCGCCTGCCGCGACGATCGCCGCCCTCGACGTCATGAAGGCGGGTGGCAATGCCGTCGATGCCGCCGTGACTGCCTCCGCCGTCCTCTGCGTGACCGAACCACACATGACCGGCATCGGCGGCGACTGCTTTGCCCTCATCGCCTGGCCCGACGGCAGGCGTGCCGGCCTCAATGGCGCCGGGCGCAGTTCGCACCGGGCAACACCGGCCTGGCTTCGCCAGTCGGGGCTGCACGAAATTGCGCCCCAGTCCATTCACGCCGTCACCGTGCCGGGTGCCATCGATGCCTGGGACCGCCTGCTGAAGGAGCACGGCAGCATCTCGCTGGGCGAGGCCCTTGCACCGGCCATCGCCCTTGCCGAAGAGGGCGTTGCCACCCAGCCCCACGTTGCCCGCGACTGGCCGGACTTCGTCACCCTTCTGGCCCGCGACCGTGGCGCCAGCCTGCATTACCTGCTGGCGGGACGCGCCCCCCTTGAAGGCGAGGTCATGCGCTATCCGGCATTGGCGCGGACGCTGCGCATCATTGCCGCCGAAGGCCGCGACGGTTTCTATGGCGGCGAGATCGCCCGCGACATGCTGGCGACCTTGCAGGAAAAGGGCAGCCTGCTCGACGCGGAAGATTTCGCCGCAACCCATGCCGACTGGGTGGCGCCCATCTCAACGCCGTTTCTTGGCGCCGACATCTGGGAAATTCCACCACCGGGCCAGGGCCTCACTGTCCTGATGGCCCTCAACATCCTGAAGCATTTCGATCTTGCCCGTCTCGATCCGCATGGGCCGCAGCGCATGCATCTGGAGATCGAAGCCCTGAAGCGCGCCTGGGTTCTGCGCAACCGCCACATTGCCGATCCTGCCTTTGCTGATGTTCCGGTCAAGGCCCTGCTTTCCGATGACACCGCAGCGCGCCTCGCGGCAAGCATCTCACCTGACCGGGCGGAAGATGTTGCCGTCAGCCTTCCTGGCTCCAACACTGTCTATCTCGCAGTCGTTGATCAGAACCGGCTGTGCTGTTCCTTCATCAACTCGATCTATGACGAGTTCGGCGTCGGCATCACCACCGAAAAGACCGGCATCACCCTTCACAATCGCGGGCTGGCATTTTCCTGTGACCCCAACCACCCCAATGTGATCGCCCCCGCCAAGCGCCCGCTGCACACCATCATTCCTGCCCTTGCCACGAAGGCGGGCCGCAACGACATGGTCTTCGGCGTCATGGGCGGCGACTTCCAGCCCATGGGCCACGTCAACACGGTGCTCAACACCTATGCCTATGGCCTCGATCCCCAGGCGTCCCTCGATCTTCCGCGCTTCATGCCCTCGGGTGGCGCGGTGCTGGTGGAGCAAGGCATCGGCGCTGCCGCGCGCCTTGACCTGGCGCGCCTCGGCCACCGGCTCAGCGATGCGCCGTCACCACTCGGTGGTGGTCAGATCATTTGTATCGATCCCCGGACGGGGCGCCTCACGGGTGGTTCCGACCCGCGCAAGGATGGCTTTGCCGCTGGTTTTTAGCGCCGCCATCAACACGCCATTAAGCATGGCGCTTGCGCAAATCTTTACCTTCCTGATTCTACAGTGACGCCATGCGGAAGGGCGCGTGGGCTTCGCGGCTGCCACACTGCATCTTGCATTGGAGGGAGTCTTGCACGCCACACCCGACAACCGGTTCACCCTTGAAGAGGTGCCGCCCGCGGTCTCTTCCGGCGAGGTGGAACCTGCACTGCGGCAATCGCCGCACCTCGACCTTGATGGCATTGCCCGCGCCCATGCCGCCGCAACGACCGCCGCCTATTGCTGGAATGTCAGTGACGATTCGATCACCTGGAGCAGCAATGCCAGCGAGGTCCTGCAATGCGATGTCCGGTCCATCACGTCGGGACGCCGCTTCGCCGACTTCCTCGACAGCAACAACATCACCAGCCGCTATGACACGGTGGTCGGTGCCGGCCACCGCGACGCCCTGCGTGATGGCGTGGCCTTCGAAATCGAATACAGCTTCCGTCCCGCCGGCCGCGGCAGCCCGCAGGCCGTCTGGGTCGAGGATTGCGGCCGCTGGTACGGCACCGCCGACCAGGGCCCCGCCGTTGTCTATGGCACCATGCGCGTCGTCAACCAGCGCCACATCCGTGACCAGGAACTGAATTTCCTCGCCAACCGCGACAACCTGACCGGCATGATGAACCGCGGCCGCATGATGAAGACCCTCGACGAGGCCATCACGGTTGCCCGCGCCGAAAAGGGCGCCTGCGCCTTCGCCATTCTCGCCGTCAACAACCTCGGCACCATGAACGAGACCTACGGCTATGAGGTCGCTGACGAAGTGATCTCGGCAATCGCCGAGAAGCTGCGCAAGGTCATGCGCGTCGGTGATGCCATCGCCCGTTACTCGCGCTCGAAGTTCGGCATCATTCTCAATGGCTGCGGCCCGGCGGAACTGCCCGCCGCCCTTGAACGCTTCATGCGTGCCACCCGCGACAACGTCATTGAAACACCGCTCGGCCCGGTCTGGGCCATGCTGTCGGTTGGCGCCGTCAACCTTCCGGGCTCCGGCAGCAATGCCACCACCGCGGCGGCCTGCGCCGAGGAAGCCCTCGCCGAAGCACTCGCCATGCCGGGCGACTCACAGGTCGTCTATCAGTCCGATGAGTTCAAGTCGGCCCAGCGCCTGCTCAATGCCCGCTGCGCCTCCGAGATCGTCTCCTGCCTGCGCGAACGCCGCTTTATTCTTGCCCTGCAGCCCGTGCGCGATGCCGCAACCGGCGAGGCGGCCTTCCACGAGGCCCTGCTGCGCCTGCGTGATTCAACCGGCGAAATTGTAACGGCGAGCCATCTCGTGCCGGTCGCCGAGAACCTCGGCCTCATCCGCCTGATTGATCGCGCCGTGACACAGATGGCGCTCTCCATGCTGGCCCAGCACCCCTCTGCCAGGCTGTCGATCAACCTGTCGGCAACGACGGTCATGGACCCGCGCTGGAACACCCAGATCCTCGATATCCTCGCCAGCGCACCCGAACTTTCCTCGCGCCTCATCGTTGAAATTCCCGAGGCGGCAGCCCTCGACGGCACCACGACCGCGAGCGTTTTCATCAGTGCCCTGCACAAGACAGGCTGCGCCATCGCCATCGACGATTTTGGCGCCGGCCTCACCACCTATCGCAATCTCAAGTCCCTGCCGGCGCGCATCATCAAGCTCGACGGCTCGCTCTGCCGCAACCTCGGCCACGCCGAGGGCCACGGCGTCTATGTGAAGAGCATGGTGGAACTGGCCCACGCCCA
>CAZUKI010000120.1:2962-8356 GCA_964620785.1 uncultured Aestuariivirga sp. | reverse complement strand
TAGTGTACGGTACTCGTCCTGGAGAACCATCCTCGTCAGTGAGTCGAGCTTTCCGAAGGGTTCATCAAGCAGAAGGACTTGCGGATCATTGATCAGTGCCCGGGCCAGAGAGACACGCTGTGCCATTCCGCCGGAAAGTTGGTGAGGAAAGGCGTGTGCGAAAGTCTTGAGTTGGACCAAGTTGAGAAGTTCATCAACCTTGTTCTCGCGACCTCGCAATTCGCCACGTGCGACGAGGCCGGTAGCCACATTGTCCCAGACTGTCGCCCATGGGAACAATGTCGCATCCTGAAAAGCGAGGATGCGCTGTGGTCCGGGTCCTGTGACGGGCTGGCCCGCAGCAAAAACACTTCCCCGTGTTGGAAATTCGAGGCCTGCCACCAGCCTTAGCAGAGTCGACTTCCCACAGCCGGAGGGGCCAAGGCATGCAATGGCTTCGCCTGGCTTGGCTTGCAGTGAGACATTGTCGAGCACGGGAAGAGTTCCGCCTTCGAGATTGTAGGCGTGAGACACCGCATTGATTTTGACAGAGGCCCCGCTGGCACCTTCTGTTGCAATTTTTGTCACGTGATGAAGCCTTCCTGCCAACGCAGCAGACGGCCGCGAACGGCAAACAGGGCTCGAACAAGTCCAGCGCAAATCAATGCCATGATGACCAGCGTTGCGTAGACGTTGGCATAACCCGAATAGGCGGTTTGAAACTGAATGTACCAACCAAGGCCGTACTTGGCACCGAGCATTTCCGCAACCACAAGTACCGCGAAGGAATAGTAAAGGCCCATAAACAGCCCCACGAAGACGTGAGGCAGAGATGCCGGGACGGCAATGTGGCGGATCAGATAGGGAGTTTTCGCACCCATGGTGCGAGCTACGTCATAGTAAGACTTGTTGATGGCTCCGACACCCGAGGCAGTGAGAATTGCAACCGGTATGCCGCAGGACAGGGCCACTATGAAGATACTGGCCTGAAAAGTGGTGGGAAAAAAGTAGAAGGTCACGGGTATCCATGCAGAAGCGGGCACAGGGCCGATCAGCTTGAGCAGTGGCATGCCCCAATAGGAGAATGCCTTCGACCAACCGAGAGCAAGGCCCAACAAGTACCCGGCAAAGATCCCCAGCGAAAAGCCGAGTGCCCAAAGCCGTAACGTATAAGCGATGCAGATCAGCAGGCGCTCCCAATCAGACACATAAACCTGGAGAAGGCCTTGTGGCGGTGAAAAGAATGGCTTCGGAAGCCAGCCTGTCTTGGCAGTCACAAGTTCCCAAAGAAGAAACCATATGCCTATCGCGAGCAGCCATGGACCGTAGTACTTCAAGGTATCTTGTATTCTTGTCGGCAATCGAGTGAGGAAGATGCCGGCGCTCGCAATGAGAAGCGCCACAATGCCGGTCAATGCCGCAAATGTGTTCGTAGAACCCCAGGGGATGACATCAGGCAGGAGGGCCGTGGCGGCAGCGGTGCCGGCCCAAATGGCGGCGGCAAGGAGGCCCAGCGGCCAAGGCAACAAGCCGCGGGCATCGCGTGCCCGCGTCTCGTTCGCGTCAAAACCTGCAACTGCTTCTGTCATCACTCGTTCAAGCAAGTACGTCTGCTGTCACGCGCTTGGCAAATTCGGCAGCATCAGTCGCTGCATCCAAGACCTTGGTGAGTTTCAGGTCATCCGTTGCGCGCTGGATTTCCTTGACCAGCGCGTCACCAATTGGATGATTGTGATAGACCAGCGAGCCCAGGATTTCCGTCAGCTCTGCTTCGGTGAGCCCGCTTGGCTTAAGAGTTTTGAAGTACCAGGCGGCCACTTCGGCGGGATTGTTTGCTGTATATTCGTGAATCTCGACGTTGGCCGCTGCAACGCGCCGCACAATATCGGGATTGGCTGCGAGGTACGGGCCGTTTGCGCCGAGCACGCAGCAAACCGCGTTCGCGTAATCGGCGGTCTGGGTGTCGGCAATGAGCTTGAGATTGTGCTTTTTCTGCAAGCTGAAGGCCCAGGGATCGAGATGAGCAGCAAGATCTGCTTCGCCTTTGGCTACCGCCTCACCCACGAGATCAAATGGAACTGTCACCCAGTTCACCCCTTGGTCCGGTTCAATCCCGTTCTTTGCCAGCGTTACCTGGAAGGCAATTTTGGGCGGTGAAACGACGTCATATGTCGCGATCCGCTTGCCCGCGACACTTTTAATGTCAGTGACCCCGGAAGCTTCCGAAGCGAGCAACCGCTGGCAACCACCATGGGAACCTACAAACAGCTTGACGTCAAATCCTTGCTCGAGTGGCTTCAGCCAGTCCAACACAAGGCCTGCACCAATGTCAGCCTTGTTCGTTGCAAGAGCCTGAATCAAGGTCTGCCCGCTGGCACCCTGGTAAAAGAGTTCCACATCAAGACCGTGTTTCTTGTAGATGCCCTTGTCGACGCCAAATCCAAGCGGTGAATGGCAAGCCGCAACTTCTGTCCAGGCGATGCGCACTTTCTGCGCTTCCTGTGCGATAGCTGGTGCAAACAGGCGATTGCCAATGCCCGCGGCTGATGCCGAGAGCCCCGCCACTGCGGCGCCTTTCAGGACATTGCGCCGAGAAATGGCATTCTTCGTTTTCGTTTTCGAGCTCATGGTCTCTTACCTTTCGTAATGCTGGCTCATGCTGCTTTGAGCAACGGAGTTGACGTCTTTACCTTGGCGGACGCTTCGAGCGCCTGGCGAAGGTCTTCGATGATGTCGTCGGGATGCTCGATTCCAATTGACAGCCTGATGTATCCAGGCGTGACGCCAGCAGCGAGTTGTTCGCTTTCGGAAAGCTGCTGGTGTGTGGTTGATGCAGGATGTATGGCCAGCGAGCGGGCATCACCGATGTTGGCGACATGATACAGAAGCTTGAGCGCGTCGATGAAAGCCTTGCCGGCGTCGATTCCGCCCTTAAGCTCGAAGCCGATGAGGGCACCGTAGCCACCTTTCAGGTACTTCTTGGCACGAGCCTTCTGCTTGCCGGATTGCAACCCCGGAAAGATCACCTGCTTCACCTGCCTATGGCGGTAAAGGAAATTCGCGACTTTTATGGCATTCTCGTTTTGCTGGCGCACCCGCAGAGGAAGCGTCTCGAGTCCCTGGATGAATTGCCAGGCATTGAACGGTGAAATTGCAGCGCCAATGTCGCGGAGCAGCTTTACCCGGATACGCAGAAGATAGGCGATTGGGCCAAATGGCTTTGCGGCTTCGGTCCACACTGCGCCATGATAGGCCTCGTCAGGTTTTGTCAGCAGAGGAAAACGGTCTGCATGTTCTTCCCAGGGGAAGTTGCCTCCGTCGATCACGACACCACCAATACTCGTGCCGTGACCGCCGATGTATTTCGTCGCTGAATGCACCACAACGGCGGCGCCATGCTCAAAAGGCCGAACTATCAAAGGTGCGGCGGTGTTGTCGACAATCAGCGGCACGCCGAGTGACCTGCCGATAGCCGCGACCTCGGCGATCGGAAAGACATGCAACTTCGGATTTGGCAGGGTTTCCGCGTAATAGGCTCGCGTCTTGGAATCAGTAGCCTTGCGGAAGTTTTCGGGTTCGGATGGGTCGACGAAGCGCACTTCAATGCCGAATTGCTTCAACGTCTGGGAGAACAGAGTAACTGTGCCCCCGTACAGATTGGTGGAGGAAACAACGTTGTCACCGGCCTGGGCAAGGTTCAAGATTGAGTAGGCCGAAGCGGTCTGCCCGGAAGCAACGGCCAGGGCCGCGACACCGCCCTCTACTGCCGCTATTCTCTGTTCGAAGGCATCCTGCGTCGGATTCTGCACGCGCGTGTAAATGTTGCCGATTTCTTCCAATGCAAAGAGACGCGCTGCGTGTCCCGTATCCTGGAACTGGTAAGAGGTTGTCTGGTACAATGGGACAGCCACAGCACCGGTTGCGGGATCAGCGCGATAGCTTCCGCCGTGGAGCGCAAGGGTTTCAATATTTTTACTTGTCGTTGTCATGGTCGATTTTCACTCACTGTGCTGTGGGGTTCGTCAGTAGGCGCCTGCGACTTTTCCGGGCTTGAACTCGCTGGCTTCAAGGAGATCGGCATGATGCCGAAGTGCAACATCTGGATGGCTCCGCAACCTACTCTTGAGGAAGTTCTTCGCGACCTCGCGGAACAACGGGTTGCCGGGATCCTGTGTCACTCCGCGCACCTCATTCTTGAGGTGCGGCGGAAGTTCAAGAACCGGGACCGTTGCACTCAACTGAGCACCGAAAAAGAAGGCAACGGATAGCCGGTCAGTGTCAGATGGCGGAGAGACGACACGATGAACGTTGGCGCGCAGGTACCCTCCTGAAGCCATCTCAAGCAATTCTCCAATGTTGATGATGAATGTGCCCGGCACCGGCGGTGCAGCGATCCAGCCATTCTGGCCTTCGACCTCGAGTCCGCTGACGACATCCTGCAGTAAAATGGTGACGAAGCCCGAATCCTTGTGAGCGCCGACACCCTGTTTGCTTTCCTTGGCTGAACGGCCGGGATAGCGAATGATCTTGATGAGCTGATTTGGGGCCGGAGTGTAGACCGGTGCGAATACATCCTTGTTCTGGCCCAGCGACTCTGCAAGCAGCTCGGTCAACTGGATTCCCAGCCGGGTAACAGCATCCTGATAGCGAAGGATAACAGGTTTCAGTTCTGGTAATGCAGAAGGCCACTGATTGGGCCCAATCAGTCTTTGCCAGGTCGGCGCGCCTGGCAAGAGCGGGAGCGCTTGCTGTTCCGGGCCGATATCAACTTGCTCGCGCCAATCGGGGAGGCCGCGGGTATGTTCCAATCCGGCCCGATTATAACCCCTGAAGTAGGGCGAGTTGACCATCTGAATTTGGAGCTTGTCCTTCTCGGGCAGGGCAAAGAAGCGCCGTGAAAGTTGACGAACATCGTCGATCAGTTCTGCAGGGACGCCGTGGTCTTTCAGATAGAAAAAACCAAGCCTTCGGCTGGTTTCGCGGAGTTTTTCCAGGAATTGCTTTCGGGAATCGGCACTCGGAAGACCTTCTGAGAGGGAGAGTGTCGGCAGTTCATGATTGATTTTAGACATAGACCTACTCGTAGCGTGCAAGCGTTCTTCAGCCCGCTGCCTTGAGTGATCAATTGATCAAAGTTTGGCAGAAGCTTTAGAAAAGTTTCCACACCTCGCCATCCAACCCTCGTTGATCCAGACGATTTAGTTTTTCTCAGTTGTCCGCTGAACTTTCTGAAATCTAAAGTATCGGAAGATGGAGCTATGTCTCGCAACGATGCGAGGAGGCTTTTCGGGTGTCAGCAGTCATAGAGGAGTTTCCTGTGCGTAGGGCCACAAAAGACTGGCCCGATTTGCAGATTGTCGATCATCTGCGGACGTCTCGAGAACTGACGCACAACATCAGGCACAAGGGCCTCGT
>CAZUKI010000120.1:0-2862 GCA_964620785.1 uncultured Aestuariivirga sp. | reverse complement strand
TACCGCGGCACAACGGCCATCATCTATCACCGTTTCGCTCATGCTCTTTATGTGCTGGGCGCACGACTTGTGGCGCGCTTGATCGCAGACATAGCACAGGCGGCGACCGGCATCGATATTCATCCTGGGGCTTCAATTGGCGAGAGCTTCTTCATTGACCACGGTACGGGCGTGGTGGTCGGCCAGACCGCGTTGGTGGGCAACAATGTGCGGCTTTATCAAGCCGTAACACTCGGTGCCAAGCGCTTCGAAGAAGCGCCTGATGGTGCTCTCGTCAAGGGAGCAGAGCGCCATCCAATCATCGAGGACAATGTCGTCATTTATGCAGGTGCTACGATCCTGGGTCGGGTGACCATCGGACATGACTCGGTGATTGGTGGCAATGTATGGCTCACGCACAGCGTCCCGCCGCATAGCAATATCACCCAGGCGCAATCACAACGAAGCTGACCTAGAGAACTTGAATGGCCGCTGATTCAGCCTGGCAAATCGCGCCGGGCGATATCGCGGGGCGGCAAGCGGTCGATCTGACACAGCATTTTCCAATTCTTTCTTGTCGACGGACTGAGGGGACCTGAAGACGTCTGCCGTCGACAGCCGAAGGACGCTGCCGTAAGGTTGCCAGCCTGAAGAGACGGGGAGAGTTCATGGTGCACAATTTTCTCAGCGGCCTCACTGGCTCCTTCGCAATGCCCGCGGCCGAGAATCCCACAGTGGCCATGGTTGAAGCCGCCTATCGACACCATGGTCTTGATATCCGCTACATCAATTGTGAGGTGCCGCCTGATCTTCTTGGCGATGCAGTCAAGGGCGCGCGCGCCATGGGGTGGATGGGATTTAACTGCTCCATTCCTCACAAGGTCGCCGTCATTGATCACCTTGATGGACTTGGCGAGTCTGCTGCCGTCATGGGAGCGGTCAATTGCGCCGTGCGCCGGGGCGACAAGTTCATCGGGGAGAACACGGACGGCAAAGGTTTTCTTCAATCCCTCAGGACGGTCACTGATCCCAAGGGGAAGAGCATTGTAATGTTCGGCGCGGGCGGTGCCGCTCGGGCCATTGGCGTGGAACTGGCCTTCGCAGGTGCAAAACGCATCGTCATCGTCAACCGTAGCGAGGCCAGGGGCCGGGCACTGGTGGACCTCCTGAACAGCAAGACAGAGGTCGAGGCCGAACTGGTCGTGGCACGCGGGCCGTATAGAATTCCTGGCGACGCCGACATCCTGGTCAATGCCACGTCAATTGGCCTCTATCCGGATGTAGAAGGACGTCTGGACCTGGATCTCGCGTCGCTTCGGCCGGAAGTGGTCGTCGCTGATGTCATTACCAACCCGCCGCGCTCGCCACTTGTCCGAGACGCGGCAAAGAGGGGGTGCCGAACATTGGATGGTCTGGGGATGGTGGTGAATCAAGGTGTCATTGGCATCAAGTACTGGACGGGCGTGGATGTGGATGCAGCCGTGATGCGCCGCACACTTGAACAGCTCTTCAGTTCCTAGGCGACCAAGGTGATATCCGGGTGCAAATCAATCCGGCTGTTCATTGACAAGTCGCGGCTTTTGCGTCCTAACTGTCACGTGGTGCCGTGCGGCAGCGAAGCCAGTGGCATCGTTTGAGCTAAAAAAATGCTGTCTCAATCCGCCCCGCAACAGGGGCACAGTACCCTAGGGAGGATCCACGTGAAATCTACATTCAAAGCTGTTCTGCTGGGTGCCGCGGCCATGATCATAATTGGCACCGCGCATTCACAGGCTGCCGGCGTAGGCGCTTGTCTGATTACCAAGACGGAAACCAATCCCTTCTTTGTGAAGATGCGCGAAGGTGCGTCCGCAAAGGCGGGAGAATTGGGCGTGGAACTCAAGGCCTATGCTGGAAAGGATGACGGCGACAATGAAGGGCAGGTTGCTGCCGTGGAAACATGTATTGCCGACGGTGCCAAGGGTATTCTCATTACTCCTTCCGACACCAAGGCCATCGTTCCGGCACTCAAGAAGGCCCGCGACGCGGGAATTCTGGTGATCGCTCTCGATACGCCGCTCGAGCCCATTGACGCCGCCGACCAGACAATGGCCACGGACAACTTCCAGGCGGGCTTCCTGATTGGTGCCTATGCCAAGGCCAAGCTGGGAGATGCTGCGAAGGACGCAAAGATCGGGTTCCTTGACATCAACTCCAAGCAGGTCACGGTTGATGTGCTGCGCGACCAAGGCTTCATGAAAGGCTTTGGCATTGATGTGAAAGACCCGAATGTCATCGGCGATGAGGATGATCCGCGCATCGTCGGCCATGACTACACCAACGGCAATCCAGAGGGTGGCCGCAAGGCTATGGAGAACCTGCTCCAGATCAATCCCGACATCAACGTGATCCACACCATCAACGAACCAGCAGCCGCAGGCGCCTATGAAGCCCTGAAGGCCGTCGGCAAGGAAAAGCAGGTGCTGATCATGTCGGTTGATGGTGGCTGCCCCGGCGTCAAGGATGTGGCGGCGGGTGTAATTGGCGGAACCTCACAGCAATATCCGTTGCTGATGGCCTCTTTGGGCGTTGAGGCCATCAAGAAGTTTGCCGACACTGGCGAAAAGCCGGGCGTCACAGAGGGCAAGAACTTCTTTGACACAGGGGTTCAGTTGATCACCGACAATCCGGTTGAGGGTGTGCCGTCGATCGACACCAAGAAGGGACTCGAGCTCTGCTGGGGTTGATCGCCCAGAAGTTCCGTTGAATTATCACTCCAACACGATGGGCGGTCCTCGTGGCCGCCCTTCGCATAAGAATGTGTGCGGGGAGGTAAGCCGTGAGCGCCCAGGACTTCGAGAAGACACTTGAGCGAAGCGACGCATCGATTGCGTCATTTGATGA
>CAZUKI010000119.1:0-8434 GCA_964620785.1 uncultured Aestuariivirga sp. | reverse complement strand
GCCGTCTGAATATCCTTCGGGGAGAAAATGAGAAAAGCCGGAAAGGGCAGGAATTTGACTGCAGCAGCAGTAACAGCGTCCGGCGACCCGATGGTTCGCTTCACGAATGTCCAGAAGAGTTATGACGGCACGAGCCTGGTCGTCAAAAACCTCAATCTCGACATCGCCAAGGGCGAGTTCATCACCATGCTGGGCCCGTCCGGTTCGGGCAAGACGACGACACTCATGATGCTCGCCGGATTCGAGCCAGTGACGAGCGGCGAAATCTTCCTGAACGGCCAGCCGATCGGCGGCATGCCGCCCCACAAAAGGGGCATCGGCATGGTGTTCCAGAATTACGCATTGTTCCCGCATATGACGGTGAATGAGAACCTGGCTTTCCCGCTGCAGGTACGCCGCCTGGGCAAGGCCGATATCGAGCAGCGGGTGAAGACCGCGCTCGAGATGGTGGAACTGCCCGGCTTCGGCACCCGCCGGCCAGGCCAGTTGTCAGGCGGCCAGCAGCAGCGCGTGGCCGTCGCCCGCGCACTGGTCTTTGATCCCGACCTCGTGCTCATGGATGAGCCCCTGGGAGCGCTCGACAAGCAGCTCCGTGAACAGATGCAGTATGAAATCCGCCATCTGCATGAGCGCCTCGGCATCACTGTCGTTTACGTGACGCACGACCAGGCCGAGGCCCTGACCATGTCGGATCGCATCGCCGTCTTCAATAACGGCATCGTGCAGCAACTCTCCACTCCGGCCGAGCTTTACGAACAGCCGCAGAACTCTTTCGTCGCCCAGTTCATAGGCGAGAACAACCGGCTTCGGGGTGTCGTCGAATCCGTGACCGGCAAAGGCGCCTGCAAGGTGAAGCTCTCATCCGGCGAGTTGGTCAACGCCTCGGCGGTGAATGCCGTGCAGAAAGGTGATCGCACCTTGCTGTCGCTGCGCCCTGAGCGGGTCGTGATCAATCCAGCCGCCAAAGGCGCCACCAATGTCGTTCAGGCAAGTGTCGAGGAGATCATCTATCTGGGCGACCATGTCCGCACGCGGCTGGCGGTGGCCGGCCAGAACGATTTCATCGTGAAGATCCCCAACAACACCGAGCGCCCGGACCTGCGGGCAGGCATGAAGGTGAAGATCGGCTGGGCCCCGGAGGACTGCCGCGCGCTCGACGATACCGGTGTGTAAATCAGAATTGCGGAAGCAGGTTTCAGAATCTGCTGCGGCTCATCTGATGCCGCGCAGCCTTTCGGAGCGGCGCCTCAAGAGTTCGACGCCAATCAGCAGGCAGACCGATAGCACGACCTGAACTGTCGCCGCCGCGGTGATGGTCGGGCTGATCATCTCACGGATGCCGCTGAACATCTGCTTCGGCAAGGTGCGCTGCTCGGCGCTCGACAGGAACAGCGCCACGACGACTTCGTCAAAGGACGTCACGAAGGCGAAAAGTGCCCCCGAGACGACGCCCGGCAGGATGAGCGGCAGGATGACCCGCCTGAAGACGGTGAACGGCGGCGCGCCAAGATTTTGCGCGGCACGCTGCAGGTTCCAGTCGAAATTGGTGAGCGTTGCGGTCACCGCGATCACCACGAAGGGCGTGGCGAGTGCTGTATGGGCCAGCGCCAAGCCGGTGAAGGTGCCGATCAGCCCGAAATAGCCAAACGACATAAAAACTGCCACCGCCACAACGATCACCGGCACGATCATCGGCAGGAGCAGGATGCCAAGGATCAAGCTGCGCCCCGGCAGGTTGGAGCGGGCAAGGCCGAGTGCTGCCATGGTGCCGAGCGCCGTCGCGGCGAAAACGACAGTGATGGCGAGCTTCATGCTGAGAAAAAGCGCACCGGTCCAGCGCTCGTTGCCGAAGAAATCCGCATACCATTTGAGCGACAGCCCCGGCATCGGATAGGTGAAATAGGGCTCCGAGTTGAAGGAGAGCGGGATGATGGCGAGGATCGGCGCAATCAGGAACAGGAGCACCAGTGCCGTGAAGGACCAGCCGCCATAGAACAGCGCCTTTTCGATGGGCATGGCATAGGGCGAGGGTTTCAGCATGGGTTCAGCCGAGTTTCACTTTGTCGATGCCGACGATCCGATTGTAGATGAAGAAGATCACCCCGGTGGCGAGGAGGAGGATCAGGCTGAGCGCACTGGCCTTGCCCCAGTTGTTCTCCTGGTTCATCGCCGAGGCAATGATGCCCGAGACCATCTGGTCCGAGGCGCCGCCGACCAGCGCCGGCGTGATGTAATAGCCGAGGCTCAGGATGAAGGTGAGGAGGCAGCCAGCGCCGATTCCGGGCAGCGTCAGGGGCAGATAGACGCGGAAGAACGAATAGAGCGGGCCGCCGCCGAGTGACCGGGCCGCCCGCATATATGATGGCGAGATGCCTTTCATGACGCCATAGATCGGCAGGAGCGTGAAAGGCAGCTGGATATGGACCATGGCGGTGACCGTGCCGAACCGGCTGAAGATCAGCTTGTAGGGCCCGTCCGAAAGATGAAGGAACTGGATGAGGTTGTTGACCGGGCCATTGTCCTGAAGGAGCACGAACCACGCAGTGGTGCGCACCAGCAGTGACGTCCAGAACGGCACCAGGATGAAGATGAGCAGGATATTGGCGAGCCGTTCCGGCGCATTGGCCAGCATGAAGGCGACCGGATAGGCGAGTGCCAGCGTGATCAGCGTCACCAGCGCGCTGATGTAGAAGGTGCGCAACAGCACATTGACATAGACGGCCTGCGACTTGGCAACCGGAACGATGCTGTTGTCGGCATCGCGCTCAAGATCGAGTGCACGCAGCAGATAGAAGTCGGTAAAGGGCTTTCCAGACTGCTTGATCTTAGTCCAGATCAACCGATCACCCCACATCTTGTCGAACGCGATGAACTGGTCCTTGTAGGGCGGGGCGGTCATTTCCGCAGCCTTATTGGCCGTTGCGATGACTTTACTGCGCACGCCGGAGATCTCGTAATTGAGCCGCTTGCCCACGAGCGCCGCGCTGTTGCTCTGTGCCACGCCCTGGAAGTCCGCGGCAAGGGCGGCATAGGCGGCTTCGTCGGGCAGATCCTTGCCATCCCACTTCTGCAGGGTGGCAGCCGTCCGAGGGAGTGTGTCAGCTATGCTCGGGTCATAGACAGCGCGGGTCAGGAGAAAGATGACAGGCAGCGCAAAGGTGACGAGCACGAACAGGAGCAATGGCAGGATGAGCACCCCGGCGCGCAGGTGCCCCCTTCGCTGCGCGGCAAGGAATTGCCGCGGCAGTGCTGGCGCGGTCGTGACGCTTGCTGTCATGCTCTTGCCAGATCCGAAAAGGCGGGGGCAGGATGCCCCCGCCCATCATTTCAGTTATTGCGCGACCCAGACATTGAAGCGCTCACGCAGCGCGTCGATGTTGTCTCCCCAGAATTTCGCATTGACGATGAAGCCGGTTTTCATGTTTTCCGGATTGGTCGGCAGGTCAGGGGTGATCTTGGGGTTGGTGTTGGCGATTGCGTGCTTGTTGCCCGGGCCATAGGAGATGTAGTTCGTCTGGTCGGCCTGGCGGTCGGCGCGGCCCGCGAAAGCGATGAACTTGTAAGCCGCGTCGCGGTGCTTCGAGTCCTTGACGACATTCCAGCCCTGCCAGTCCAGCGCCTGGTGGTCCCACAGAACGGCGAAGGGCTTGTTGTCCTCATGCACGGCCTTGTAGATGCGGCCGTTCCAGGCGGAGGTCAGGGTCACCTGGCCGTCAGCGAGAAGCTGCGGAGGCTGGGCGCCAGCCTCCCACCACACGACATCCTTCTTGATCGAGTCGAGCTTGGCAAAGGCGCGGTCGACGCCCTCGGGCGTTGAAAGCACATTATAGACGTCCTTGACCTCAACGCCGTCGGCGATCAGTGCCCATTCAAGGTTGACGAAGGGCGATTTCTGCAGGCCGCGCTTGCCGGGATATTTCGCGAGGTCGAAGAACGCGCCGATCGACGTCGGCGGTTCCTTCAACTTGGAGGTATCATAGGCAAGGATGGTCGAATAGAGGATGCTGGGCACAACGCATTCGCTGGCATCGGCGCTGATGAAATCGTCGCGCTTCAGTCCGAGCTTGTCCCAGTCGATCTTCTCCACGATACCTTCGGCGCAGGCCGCGAGCGTCGTCATGGAATCGTTTTCGACCACGTCCCAGGTGACATTGCCGGACTCGACCATGGCGCGGACCTTGGCGATCTCGCCGTTGAACTCCTCTTCGACGACCTTGTCGCCGGTTTCCTTCATGAAGGGTTCGAAAAAGGCTTTCCGCACGCTGTCCTGATAGGCGCCACCCCAGGAGACGACGGTCACGTCATCTGCAAGCGATGGAACCGAAAGCGCTGCAAGAATACACGCAGCCGAAAATAGTCTGAACTTCATAACCAACCTCCCAGCTTGTTTGAACTGTCGCGGGCGCGACACATATTTTAATTCTCCCGACCCCGGGCGAAAGCCAGTTTTCGCATCCGAGTTCTACACACCGATACTCCCGGATAAATATTCGTGAATCAAGCGGAGAATGTGAATGGCAGGGCAGTCGGGCGAATTGGCCTCTGGCCTCATTGACCAATGCCGGAAGTTGATGATGGTGGCGGTGCAGATGGCGCTGAGGAAGGATCGGGAGCATCCGTCATGGCCTGTAGCGGCGCGCCGCCAGTCCTTGAGCCCGCCAACCAAGTCCTCGATAGTTTGACGCTGTCTGCAGAAGTTTTTTTGAGCGCTATGATGGACGGTCAGTTGCGCTTGGGCGGGGTGCGGGCGAGATGCACTTGGCTTTCAAGTCAGCGCGGAAGGCGTTGCTGTCACAGGCATTGTCGCTGACAGGGCCCTCCAGCGTCTTTAAGAGATAGATAGTCTTGCGGTTGGCGGCGCTTGAGCATTCGGCTTACCTTCGCCAATCTGGCCCTGCGAGATCGACTTGATACCGTCGTCCGGCAGGCTCTCCAACCCCCGGTAGGATTCCCATGTCTCCAGCGTGTCGAACAGTGATGGCGCGATGTTGAAAGGTGATGTTTTAATGGGCGAGACCCTTCCTGATCTCGTTTGCTGGCGATTGGCTAGCGGCTTCCAGTTCGGGTTCGGCAATCTACGGTACACTTGTGCAGAACTGAACGGCACATCGCCAAGGTGGACCAGAAAGCCTGCGCGCGCTGGTTAGCGCCGTTGACCGGTTGGAAGCCAGTGTTGGTCATGTCGGCCCTGCCAACGTGAGGAGAGCCTTGCGCCGGAAGGGCGACAGAGCAACGCCTGGCCGCTGGGTGCACGGCGAAAACTGCCCGGCTAAAATTGCTAGAGAACCCAGGCGCCCATCAGAAACACAATAACGAGCAGTGTAATGACAAGTGCAAGGCTTGCGAGCAGTGGTGGACCCAAACCTCCAAGAACTGGCTTGAACGTCAATTTCATCATACTCTCCACGCTGGCCCAGACAATTACCTAGGCCCGTGCAACAAGATGCATTTCTAAGACTAGCCTGCATTGGCCAGCCTCGGCAGGCAGCTTTATACCAAGGTAAACATACGTTTACCTTTCACCCGACCAGCAGCATCGCGCCAAGCATCCGCGCCCTTAACGGCAACATTAAGTGCAATCCAACATTGATCGATTTCTTGTGATCGTTACTGTGGGCGTAGGCCGCTGAATATGCCTTGCACGCTTCCTGGCAGGTTGCGCCAGACCAATTGCAAAATTGCCATCGGGCTCAAGTTTTGGCGGTTCCCGGCGTTTCGGGATCACCAGTGCCGTAGCCATTTGCACAGGACAAAATACAGTAACGGAGGCAGAAAGGCTTGGGGCCTCATCTACCTCCGTTACCTAGCCCGCCATGTTGCCGGGGGGCACGCAGGCGGGTTTCATTGAACAACGTGATTGTGTGGACTGGCTTGGAGTCAGCCGCAGCCTCAGATCAGAGGCCGCGAATCCAACTATCAACCTCATTACGGGCCTGATCCTTCGCGTAGCCGTAGCGGTTCTGGATGACGCCCTCGAGTTCTTCGCGTCGGCCGTTGATGACATCAAGGTCATCATCAGTGAGTTTTCCCCACTGCTGCTTGGCCTTGCCTTTGACTTCCTTCCAACTGCCTTCAATGCGATCCCAATTCATGAGAGTGGTCTCCTTCTCCTGCCGGACCCGACAAGGGCCCGTCTGGTCAACAAACGCAGAACCTTTCGCAAGGGTTCCAAATTGCATTCGGCAATCTGCCGATACCTGTCGGGGAAAAATCGGGCTGAAGTTACAGGCGCTTAGGGGCAGGGATTTCAAGGCCCTTGCATATGTGGCCGCGAACGCCCATATGGCGCAGATCGAGTTTCGGCCAGACGGCTTGGCTCCGCGCTTTCTTGATGCAAGTGCACTAGCCCATTTCTTCTATTCCAGAACATCGATCGACCGAGCCGCAAACATTGCGGGAGCGGTCATACATTTGCATCCAGATACAAGGAGTTTTGAAATGCAAACAGGCGTTGTGAAGTGGTTCAATTCCCAAAAGGGTTTTGGCTTCATTCAGCCCGATGACGGCGCAAAGGATGTGTTTGTTCACATCAGCGCAGTCGAACAGGCCGGCATGCGCAGTCTCAACGAAGGTCAGAAGGTTTCCTTCGACATCGTCAGCGACCGCCGCACCGGCAAATCATCTGCAGGCAACCTCAAGGCTGTCTGATAGAGTTTGAATCTTCGCCGCCCGAGAGCCACGGATGTACTGGCCGACGGCGGCAGGATTTTAACGGCGCGCCGGTGTGAAAGCCGGCGCTTCTGATTTCTATGCTGGCCTCGGCATGAGTGCTGCCAGCAGAGTGCATCAAGTGTGGCGCACGACGCGCCTTACTCAGAATACGTAAGGGAAAGGCGGAACCATGCGAATTTTCGTTCGGGACAACAATGTTGACCAGGCCCTGCGCTTCCTGAAGAAGAAGATGCAGAGGGAAGGGCTCTTTCGCGAAATGAAGGCGCGCGAAGCCTACGAAAAGCCATCCGAGAAGCGGGTGCGCGAAAAGGCAGAAGCCATCCGCAGGGCAAGAAAACTGAACCGGAAGAAGTTGCAGCGCGAAGGCCTGTTGCCCATGCCGAAGAAGAAGCCAATTGCGCCGCGCCGCACTGGCGCACATTGAAATAGCGCCCGCCACAAGTGACGGCGCTGACCTCGGCCTACGAGGAAGAAAGTCTCGGTAATGGAGGTTGGGTTGGCAGTCGGAACTTCATGTGGGTCGCCCTAGAGTGCGACGGCAATTGAAGTGAAGATGGTTGTCAATCCGGTTGAGATTGCAGGAAGCAGTGTAACGATCGCCAGAGCAGTAGCCGCAGCAATCAAGGCATACTCAATCGCAGTTGCACCTGAGTCTTTCTTGAGAAACTTGAACATGTCTGTCTCCTGAATCGAACTTGGAATGGTGCCGTATCAGGCCACTGCTTGCAGCTGGTGGTCACATCTCACGCTTAGGTTTCAGGCATTAAATTCTCTTAACACCAATCCCTAAAATCTGAATCAACAGGGTGCTAAGCCGCGCAACACGAGCACGCCTCGCTATGGGAAGCCTGCTCGTCGTTGGATTTCTTGCATAAAATCTGGAACAACCAGGTCTTGAACTACATCGCACCTGAAATCGAAGTGAACGTCGAGTTAAGCGCCGATGAAATGGCGGGCAAAACGGTGACGAGCGCAAGGCCCGTGGCGGCGGCGATCAGCCCGTATTCGATTGCTGTTGCGCCGCGCTCGTCCTTGAGAAACCTGAGCATGTTGAGACTCCTGTGGGGTAGGAATTGTGCGCCATCGCCCCCGGCAGGCAGAAAAAACGATGCGGTCACGCCCGTGAACCTATGTCTCAATCCTCACCACCGGCTGACTCAATTGAATAAAACTTTACGCAAATGCGCAAACAATTGGCAGGTTAGTTAACCCGGCGCATGAAAAAGCCGGTTGCAGGACGCTGCAACCGGCGATCTCTCTTCGGAACAGTTCCGTGGAACTAGGCGAGCACCTTTTCCGCCGGCACATAATCATAGCCGAGGTCATTGGCGACTGCCTTGTAGGTCACCTTGCCGCCGGCGACATTGAGGCCGTTGCGCAGGTGGACGTCGTCGCTCAGTGCCTTCTTCCAGCCCTTGTTCATGATGGCGAGGCCAAAGGGCAGGGTGGCATTATTGAGCGCATAGGTGGAGGTGCGGGCAACGCCGCCTGGCATGTTGGCGACGCAATAATGGATCACGCCATCCACCACATAGGTTGGATCGGCATGGGTCGTAGCCTTGGAGGTTTCAGCGCAGCCGCCCTGGTCAATGGCAACGTCGACCAGCACGGAGCCCGGCTTCCAGCCCGGCAGCATCTTCTTGGTAACAAGTTTAGGCGCTGCGGCACCGGGGATCAGTACGCCGCCGATCACGAGGTCGGCCGAGGCGCATTCTTCTTCGACGGCGCCTTGCGTGGAATAGATGGTCTTGAGCTGCGTGCC
>CAZUKI010000118.1:0-8491 GCA_964620785.1 uncultured Aestuariivirga sp. | reverse complement strand
GCAACGCAAAGCGGCCCGCAAGCGGCAAGGCGCCGCGCTAGCCCCGCAGTTCACGCTCGACCTGCTGCATAACGGCAAGCAGCGCGCGGTCATGGTTGGCCGCCTGGGCCAGCATCAAGCCCATCGGCGGCTCATCTCCCTGCTGCATGGGGATTGACCCGGCGCAGCCATCGAGGAAATTGAAGACATAGGTGTTGCGCAGCGCAAGCCCGTTGAGGCGGCGATAATCATCATCGCCTGCGAGTTCAGAAATGTGTGGCGGCGGCATGGGCACGGTGGGGCAAAGGATGGCGTCATAGTCCCTGGCGAGGGCGGCAAAAGCCGCAACCATCGTGGCACGGACATCAAGGATGCGCGCCAGCGCCACGGCATCCGTCCTCGCGCCAAAACGGATCCGGCTTGAAACCCTCGGGTCATATTCTGCTTCGCGGCTTTCAATCCAGGCCTTGTGCAGATGCCACGCCTCATAGGCGACGACGCCGCCATTGGCGAGCAATGCGGCCATGTTGCCAAGCGGCGGAAACTGGACAGGCGAGACATCATGCGTGGCAGAGAGCGTTCGCAATGCCCGCTCGAAGGCGGCCTCGACTTCAGGTGCCAGATCATCGCGCACAAGCGTCGTGAGGACGGCGAGCTTCAACCGGCGCGGTGGGGCGGCGGTAGCGGGCTTGCCCTCACCGCCGGCCAGAATGTCGTCGGCAATGGCGCAGCACCTGGCGCTTCTCCCCAGGGGGCCAATTGAATCAAAGAGCGCCGAGAGCGGAAAGACACCGCGCTTGCTGATGCGGCTGGCAGTCGGCTTGAAGCCCACAATGCCGTTGAAGGCAGCGGGGATGCGGCAGGAACCGCCGGTGTCGGTGCCGAGGCCCAGGGCACAGACGCCATCGGCAATTGCGACAGCAGTGCCCGATGACGAGCCGCCGGGAATGCGGCCCGCTCTCCGGTCATGGATGCTGGGAGGCGTGCCGTAATGGGGGTTGAGGCCGACGCCGGAATAGGCAAACTCGGTCATGTTGGTGCGCCCGAGCACCACCAGCCCCCTGCCCCGCAAGAGCGCCACGGCATCGGAATCCATCGCCGCAGGCGCGGCATTCCTGAGGAGGACGGAGCCTGCGGTCGTCACTTCGCCTTTCACATCAAACAGGTCCTTCACGGCGAAGGGAATGCCGTCGTAGCGCGACAATGGCCGGCCCGCCTTGCGGCGCTCATCAGACGCCTTCGCCTCGGCGATGACTGCCTGCGGATTGACATGGATGAAGGCTGGAATGCCGTTTGCCTTCTGGTGGTCGATGGCCGCAAGCGCCTGCTCGGCGAGCGTCACGGCGCTTGCCTTGCCGCCATCCAGCGCGGCGGCCAGTTCCTCAAGTGTCACGCAATGACCTCCTTCACCTTCTCGATCAGTTGCTTCAGCGAGAAGGGCTTCTGCAGGAAGCCGAAATCATCGGGGTTTTCAAGGTTGCGCTCAAATGCGTCCTCGGCATAGCCGGACATGAAGATGAACCTGGTCTTGATGCCGCGCTTGCGGATTTCGGCCAGCATGGTGGGGCCATCCATCTCGGGCATGACGACATCGGAGAGGATCAGCTCGAAGCCATCCTTGTCGGCCTCGATTGCGGCAAGGCCACGCTCGCCGCTGTCGGCCTCGACCACCGTGTAGCCGCGCGACTGCAGGGCCTTCGATGCAAAGGCCCTGACCGAATCCTCGTCCTCGACGATGAGAACGCGGCCGCGGCCCGTGAAATCCTCACGCGGCGGCTTGGCAGGTGCAGCCGGCGCGGCGGCGGGGGCGGCCTGTTTCTCGGGATAGTGGCGCGGCAGGTAGATGGTGAAGGTCGTGCCCTGGCCCATGACACTGTCGCAATAGATGTAGCCGCCGGTCTGCTTGATGATGCCATAGACCATCGAGAGGCCAAGGCCCGTGCCCTTGCCAACCTCCTTTGTTGAAAAGAAAGGCTCCCAGATTTTCTCGAGGATCTGGGGTGGAATGCCGCTGCCCGTGTCACTGATGACACAGGAGACATATTCGCCGGCAGGCAAGTCGTGGCGGCTGTCGCCCGGCTTTTCAACCGTGACGTTGGCCGTCTTGACCGAGAGGGTGCCGCCGTTGGGCATGGCATCGCGGGCGTTGACGGCGAGATTGATGATGACCTGCTCGAACTGGTGGATGTCCACCATGACGTGGCCGAGGTCACGGCCGTGGACAATCTGCAGCGCCACCTTTTCGCCGAGCACGCGGCCGAGAAGGTTGCCAAGGTCGGACATGGCCTCGGTGAGCGAATGCAGCTTGGGCTGCATGGTCTGCTTGCGCGAGAAGGCCAGAAGCTGGCGCACCAGATTGGCGGCACGGTTGGCATTCTGCTTGATGTTCATCACATCATTGAAAGCGCTGTCAGTGGGCCGCATCTTGGCCAGCAGCAGGTCGGCAAAGCCGATGATGGGAGTGAGCACGTTGTTGAAGTCGTGGGCGATGCCGCTCGCAAGCTGGCCCACGGCCTGCATCTTCTGGCTCTGGGCGAGCTGGACCTCAAGGGTCTTGCTCTCGGTGTTGTCAACGGCGAAGGCAATGGTCGTTCCCGGCATGCCGGGAAACTGCGCGAAGGTGAGCTGCATGGCCTTGGCCTCGGGACCAGAGACCACCAGTTCGGTTTCAGCAACGGCCGTGGCGGGATTGCGCAGCTTGGCAAGGCATTTGGCGATCTCCGCGCCATTACTCTCGTCAAAGGCGCTGGCCAGCATGCCATGCAGCTTGATCGCCGGAGAGATGGTCAGGAAGGCATCATTGGCCGTCTCGATGGTGCCGTCGGCGGAAACAAGCGCCACGCCGACCGGCGAGGCCGCCATGATGGCGCGCAGCATTTCAGCAGGTGCCTGGCGCGATGCCGGTTTTTCCTTCGCTTCGCGGCGCAGCACCATGCTGCGGCTCGGCATCGGGTTGCCCTTGGCGTCGAAGTCGGCACGGTGCACGATCTCGACCTGGATGGGCTCGCCGGACTTGCCCTGCAAGGCCATCGGGAAAGTTTCATCGCGGGTGCCCGAGGCGGTGGGGGCAAGGGACGAAAGCTGGCGGGCGTTCGAGTCTCCCACAAGCTGGTTGAGCCGCATGGCCCCGCCCTGTGCTTCCACCAGATCAACGCCAAGCCATTCGGCGAGCGTGGCGTTGACGTAATCGACGCGGCCATCCGGCAATGTGGAGAAGAAGCCGGCCGGGGCATGATCGAGATAGGTGATGATGAACTGCAGGCGCGAGAAGGCACTCTCCTGGTGCTTGCGGTCGGCGGTGATGTCGGTGAGGCGCCACAGCGTCTGGCCCTCATGGCCTTTGCCTTCGACGGGGGCCACGGAAAGCCGGAGCCAGCGGGCCTGTTCGGCGGAGGCGCCGGGCACCGAGGATGCGGCAGGCACGCGGACATCACGGCGCAGCGGCGTGCCGGCCTTGGCGGCCTGGCCCAACTGATAGACAGGCTCGGCAAAATCCGGATAGCCCGCATAAAGAACTTCAAAGCCGACAAGGCGGGAGGCCCCGGCCTGCGAGGCGAGCTTCAGAAACTCGCCGTTGGAATAGACGGCGCGGCCCCTGTCATCGGTGACGACCGCGGCATCGCCGATGGCATCAAGGAGGCTGTCATAGAAATGGATGCGTTCGGCGCTTTGCGGAAAGCCGAAGAGCCCGCCGATCCAGCCCAGGATGGCAATGATGCCGACCATGGCCAGCACAACGCCGGCGATCAACGGGATTGCGTCAATCCTGCCAAATAGCTGAAACGCGCCGACCGCCACGGCTGCCAGTGCAACCGCCACGGCAAGGGCGATCAAGGTTCTTTCCATGTGCGGATCCAACCGTCGCGCGCCAGTCACAGGTCCTGCTTCGAACATCCATCGCCCCGAATCAAAGCCAGTATAAGCATCCGCCGGGGCAGGTGAATCGTTCGATTGGGGCGGCCCGAAGGCCCCCGGGGCTGCCGCGGCTAGGGCGTGTCGCCGGGCTGCGGGCCCTCGTAGCCGGGCATGATGGCGAGGTCCATCACGGACTTGCCCTGCCGCAGCGCCATTGCCTTGGCATATTCGGGCGAATGGTAGCAGTCGCGTGCCGCATCATAGCTGGGAAACTCGATGACGACGACGCGGGAGCGCGGTTGGCCTTCGGCGTTTTCGCCACTACCGCCGCATTTCAGGAAACGGGCGCCATATTTGCGGAATGCGATGGCGTTCTCGGCGATATAGGCCTTGTAGCCTTCCGGGTCCGACACATCGGCAAACGCCACCCAATAACCCTTTGTCATGGTCCGACACTCCCTGCCCTGCGGCCTGCATAGGCAAGGCACCAACACGCGACAAGCATGGCTGCGGGCAATGGCCACCACGGGTAGAAACGGGAGGAAATGGACAAGCGAGTGCGACAGTCCTATTGTCGGCAGTGGTTCGCGGGGAGGAAAACAAGATGCCGGACATCACGCCATACATGCCAACACTCATCATGGGCGCCATTGCGGCGGCCGTCATCCTCGCAGGCATCATCCTCTACAAGCTCATCGGCGGCAGCGTCCGTGGCCGCAGGGGTTCACGGCTCGGCATCAGCGAATATCACGAACTGGACAAGACGCGCCGCCTGGTGCTGGTGCGCCGCGATGACGTGGAACACCTGCTGCTGATCGGCGGCGGACAGGACATCGTGGTCGAAGGCGGCATCGGTGCATCGCTTGCGCAGAATGTCACGCCGGTGCGTCCGGTGCCTCGCCCTGCCACCTTCGCGCCGCGCCGCCCGGCACTGCGCCCGGTCGAACCATCGCTTGAAGCAGAACCCGTCGAAACCGAGCGGCAGTTTCAGCGCGGCGACCAGTGAAGGCCGCCGCGTGACCAGATAGCGTTGAGCCCGGTATCACTGCCGGGGCCAAGGTTACGCCTGAGGATTTCCGCGTGATTGCCCACTGCAGCAACGACCCGAAGCTGCCAATCCCGTGAGAAGCCGAATGCGGCCAGTTCCGTGTTGTCCGCGTGGTCCGCGCGGTCTGTGTCAGGGCCGGGATTCATTTCAAGAAGGGCATTGGCGCCGGCCTGGGTGAGCCCCTGTTCGGTGGCACGGACCAGGGCAAACTCGACGTCACGCACCACCTGCAGCCACTGGTCATCGCCCTGGCGCACAACCGGCGCATAGCTTGAGAGACCCGATGCCTCCTGGTGATAAAAAGGCAGGGCCCAGATCAGCCCATCGGCACCATCAGCGCCGGATTGCATGGGCCTTGTCTCCATCAGGACATCAATCTCGCCTGATTGCAGGGCAATGACCGACTCATCCGGCGCAATGGCCACAAGCCTGGTGCGCATCGGATCCGAGAACACAGCCGCTGCCAGGGCACGGCACAGGTCCACATAGAAGCCCGTCCAGACATAGCCTTCAGCGCGTTTCGAGAAACCGGGACTTGCGACATCAAGGCCGCAGGTGACAACGCCTGCGGAGCGGACATCATCGAGGGTGCGGGCCGTGGCGGAGCCTGCCGGCATCATGCCGATGAGCACGCCCAGGAGCAGTGCCGGAAACCTTCCTGCCATGAAGGAAGCAAAGGCGGGGCCCTGACTTTCGTCAAGACCCCGCCCCTCAAGACCCAACCAGGTCAATTTCAGGTGTCAGTCCGCGGTGGGCGGCGTCACGTTGCGCTCGGCCATGAAGCGATCAAATTCTTCCTGGTCCTTGGCGCGACGCAGCTTCGCCAGATGCTCGGCAAAGGCCTTCTGCTCGTCCTCGAGCTTGCGGCGTTCCTGTTCGAGACGCTCAAGCTGGGCCTTGCGATACTCGTCAAAGGCAGCATTGCCCGATGACGGCTGCCAAGTGCCGCGGCTGCGCCAGTGGCTCTGCCATTTCTGGGCCATGTCACCGGCCGACTTGTCCTTCCAGGGCGGCGTGAACTCCGAAGAGCCGCGCCACAATTCGCCCTTGAAGAGCTTGAGGCCCAAGGCGGCAAGCCCCACGGGCCAGAAGACGATGAAACCACCAATGACAATGGCGGCCTCCGGCAATGACCAAGGCTTTTTCCTAAAGCCGCCGCAACGTCTTGCACCATAGTCCTGAGACATTGAATCAGCGGTCGTCGTGTTGTCTGGCATATCCAGTTCCTCCTCCTGCAACACCCTGCAGATGGGAAAGCGTGGCATGCTTTCAAGCCTTGAAGTTTGCGGAACTCCCCCTATGCCGCAATCGGACGATCGTTACCGAACCGTCACTCAGCCTTTGGCATTCCGTGCCCTGGCAATGGCCTCCACGATCATCTGCTCGGCCTCGGCGGCATCGCCCCAGCCGACGACCTTCACCCATTTGCCGCCCTCAAGGTCCTTGTAATGCGCGAAGAAGTGCTCGATCTGCTGGCGGGTGATTTCCGGAAGGTCGTTGACGTTGTGGATGTTCTCATAACGGCGGGTGAGGCGCGGCACCGGAACCGCGACGATCTTCTCATCACCGCCTGCCTCGTCCTGCATCTTGAGGACTGCAACTGGCCGCACCGCCATGACGGCGCCCGGCACGATGCCGCGCTGGTTTGCAACCAGCACATCAATGGGGTCGCCATCATCTGACAGGGTGTGCGGGATGAAGCCATAATTCCCCGGGTAGCGCATGGAGGTGTAGAGGAAGCGGTCCACCACCAGGGTGCCCGCCTTCTTGTCCATCTCGTATTTGATGGGCTCGCCACCCACCGGCACCTCCACCACCACATTCACTTCCTTCGGCGGGTTGCGGCCGATCGAGATGAAATCCAGATTCATGTGCTACTCCACGTGGCTGTTCATTGGCTGGTCGCGGCCCCGGCGTGATCCGCGAAAGCGGCGGCCATGAGGCGCTTGGTATAGGGATCGGCGGGATTGCCGATCACTTCATCGAGGGTCCCCTGCTCTACCAGCTTGCCGTTACGCATGACCATGATGTGATCCGACATGGCGCGGACCACGGCAAGATCATGCGAGATGAAGAGGTAGGAGAGATTGTGCGTGGATTGCAGGTTGCGCAGAAGCTCGACGATCTGTTTCTGCACCTGGCGATCAAGGGCCGAGGTCGGTTCATCGAGGACGACAAGTTTCGGCTTCAGGATGATGGCGCGGGCAATGGCGATGCGCTGGCGTTGGCCGCCGGAAAATTCATGGGGGTAGCGGTTGCGGGTGGCGGGATCGAGGCCCACCTCGCGCATGGCCTGGGCGGCGCGCCTGTCACGCTCGGCACTGTTGATGCCCGGTTCATGGACAAGCAGGCCTTCCGAAATGATCTGGCCCGCCGTCAAACGGGGGCTGAGCGAGCCGAAGGGATCCTGCAGCACGATCTGCATTTCCCGGCGCAGGGGCTGCATGGCGCGGGCATCGAGGTTGGCGATGCTGCGGCCATCGAAGATCACCGCACCTTCGCCCGGCAACAGCTTGAGGATGGCGCGGGCCAAGGTTGATTTGCCGGAGCCCGATTCACCGACGATGCCAATGGTCTGGCCGCGGCGCAGGGAGAGCGAAACCCTGTCCACAGCGTGGATTTCGAGAAGTGGTTCGGCAAACCAGCCGCCGCCGAGGCGGAAGGTGACGCGCATGTCCTTGGCCGACAGGAGCAAGGGCGCAGACGGCGGCGGCGGCGCCTTGCGGCCGGTGGGCTCGGCATCGATGAGGGCCCTGGTGTAATCGTGTTTCGGCTTCCTGAAGAGTGCTGCTGTTTCGCCCTGCTCCACCACCTCGCCCTTGCGCATGACCACGACGCGATCAGCGATGCGGCGGACGATGTTGAGATCATGGGTGATGAAGATGATGGCAAGGCCGATGCGCTTCTGGATCTCGGCCATGAGATCGAGGATCTCGGCCTGGATGGTGACGTCAAGGGCGGTCGTCGGCTCGTCGGCGATCAGGATGTCCGGATCGTTGGCGAGCGCCATGGCGATCATCACCCGCTGCTGCTGGCCGCCCGACAACTCATGGGGATAGGAGTCCATGCGGCGGCGCGCTTCCGGCACCTTGACGAGTTCCAGCATCTCGATGGCTCGCGAGCGGGCCTCGGCATGGGACAGGCCGCGGTGCTCGACGAGCGGCTCCATGATCTGGCTGCCCACCGTATAAAGCGGATCAAGCGATGTCATGGGTTCCTGGAAGATCATGGTGATCTTGCGGCCACGCACGAGGTTGAGGGTGCGCTTGTCCATGCCGATGAGATTGCGGCCAGCATAAACTGCCTCGCCGGAGGCCCTGCCGTTACGGGCGAGAAGGCCCATGACCGCCATCATCATCTGGCTCTTGCCGGAGCCTGACTCGCCGACGATCGCCAGCGTCTCGCCGGGGCTGACGGCAAGGTCCACGCCCTTCACGGCCTCGACATCGCCATCGAGCGTGGCAAAGGTGACGCGCACATCCTTGAGTGAAAGAACCGGGGCGCTTGCAGGTTTCGCCATATCAACGGTCCTTCGGGTCGAGGGCATCACGCAAGCCATCGCCGATGAAGTTCAGGGCAAAGAGCGTCGAGATGAGGAAGATCGAAGGA
>CAZUKI010000117.1:7387-8515 GCA_964620785.1 uncultured Aestuariivirga sp. | reverse complement strand
GCGGCGAGGGGCAGGGCGCGCCGCGTGAAGGTCATGTTGCAAGCAATGTTGCCGGACTGGCTGATGATGGCAATGCCACGTTCAAGTGGCTTGATGCCATGCTCGTCCGGCCAGAGCGCCGCGCGCGCCAGGCCGTTCACGAAGCCGTAGCAGTTGGGACCCATGAGCGGCATGCCGTCCGCTGCCGCAAGAAGTTCATCCTGCAGGGCATGGTCACCCGTTTCTGCGAACCCGGAAGCGTAGATGACAGCGCCGCCACAGTTTCTCGCCTTCAACTGTCGGACCATCTCGATTGTTGGCTCGCGCTTTACCGCGATGAAGGCGGCATCGATGGTTTCACCAATCGCATCGACCGATTTGAGAGTCCTGAGGCCTTCGATCTCTTCTCGCTTGGGGTGGATGGCAAACAGCTTTCCCGGGAACGCAAGTTCCCGGCAGCGGCGAATGGCAATGGCGCATTCATTGCCACCGATGAAGGCGATGGATTTCGGAAAGACCAGGCGAGAAAGCGGCATCAGCCCCCCAAGGGGCGCAACAAGGCGCGGGAAATGATGTGGCGCTGAATTTCCGATGTGCCTTCCCAAATTCGTTCGACACGCGCATCGCGCCAGATGCGTTCCAGCGGCAGGTCGCTCATCAGGCCCATGCCACCATGAATCTGGATGGCTTCATCGGCGATGAAGGCAAGCACCTCCGTTGATTTGAGCTTGGCCATTGCCATGTCCATGTCTGTGACAGTCTTCTGGTCAAACTTCCAGGCGGCTTCCAGTGTCAGGAGTTCGGCGGCCTTGAGTTCCATTGCCATGTCCGCGAGCTTGAAGGATACACCCTGGAACTTGCCGATCTGCTGCCCAAACTGGATGCGGTCAACAGCCCACTGCTTGGCATGTTCCAGAGCGCGTTCTGCACGGCCAAGGCAGGTTGCCGCAACCTGGAGCCTCGTTGCACCAAGCCACTCATTGGCGACATCGAAGCCCTTATGGACTTCTCCGAGAATTTGGCTCTTGTGCACGCGGCAGTCGTTGAATTCGAGGATGCAATTGTTATAGCCGCGGTGACTGACATTCTTGTAGCCCATGCGCACGGTGAAGCCCGGCGTTCCCATGTCGACAAGGAATGCCGTGATCA
>CAZUKI010000117.1:0-7287 GCA_964620785.1 uncultured Aestuariivirga sp. | reverse complement strand
GCCATCAAGATATTGGACGGGCGGAATACACAGGTCCAATGCAGCGCGTAATTGGCGCGGCCAAGCTCGCGCTCGTAGAGCACCCATGTCAGTGTATCGAGGCCGGCGCCACCAACTTCCACCGGCAGATTTGCTGCGTAGAGGCCTGCGGCGATGGCCTTCTTCTTGATGCTATCGCGCAGGTCAGGGCGCAGCACCCCCGTTTCCTCGATCTCCTTTTCATGCGGATAGAGTTCATTGACGACGAAATCCTTCGTCGTCTTGATGATCATCTGCTGTTCGTCGGAGAGATTGAAGTCCATGGCTCACCTGATGTGGAAGGTTTCCGTATGGCCATCGACGGCGATGGCCTGACCGTTGATCATTTTCGCGGCGGGCGACGCGAGAAACAGCGCCAACTCGGCAACTTCCGTGGGCTCGACCATGCGCATGATCGATTGGCCGCCCACCATCTGCTGTTCGATCACCTCGAGTGGCACGCCACGCAGTTCGGCTTCGCCCCGGACGACACGGTTGATGCGTTCGCCACGCACGACGCCGGGAGAAATGGCATTGGCGGTGCAGTTGTGTGGTCCAAGTTCGATTGCCAGGGACTTTGTGAAGCCAATGACGGCCCATTTTGCCGCGGCATAGGGTGAGCGGTTTCCGTAGCCAAAAAGGCCGGCGGTCGAAGACAAATTGATGATGGTTCCCGACTTTTGCGCCTTGAGAAGTGGGGCTGCACGCCTTGCGCATAGAAAATAGCTGTCGATGCCGACAGCGAGGCATTCACGCCAGTCATCGAAGTCGATTTCATCGACTGGTGCAGTGGGGCCCTTGATGCCGGCATTGTTCACCATGACATCGAGGCCGCCCAGATCGTCGAGTGCGTCGTCGAACCATTCCTCGATTTCTGCCTCCGAAGTGACGTTCACATGGCTGGCGCCGATCTCCGGAAATTCTTCTCGGAAGGCCTCAAGTGCCTGCTCATTCACGTCGCAGATGTGCACTTTGGCGCCATTTTCGTGAAAGGCCTTGGCGATATGCCTGCCGATGCCGGAAGCGGCAGCGGTGATCATCACGCGTTGGGACATATCTGCCTCCTACTTTTTCTTTCTGGTGGTATTCTTCCTTGAGTTCAGTTCACGGTCCAGCACAAGTCCAGCACCAATCTTGTGCTTGCGGAACAGCTTCATCATGTCAACGAGAACGGCGTTTCGCTTGGCTTCGATTTCGCGCACCGCGCGGCCGTTGGCTTGTGCTTCACAACCTTCGACCAAGCGCTGTTCGAGCGCGGCATTCCATTTCGGGAACTTGAGGTCGGTCCAGTCCAGTTCCAGCGAGGGGTCGAACTGCTTGATGAAATCGCGCATTCCGCCGGGGCCGCCGGCGACGTGATAGGTGAGGAATGAGCCCATGAAGGCCCAGCGCATGCCAGCGGAGTAAACAATCGAGTCATCGATGTCGCCGGTTGTTGCGACATCCTTGTCGAGCACGTGAAGGGCTTCCCGCCACAGTGCTTCCTGCAGGCGGTCGCAGACATAGCCCATGATTTCCTTCTTGAGACGCAGAACCTGCATTCCGATCGCCTCAAAATAAGCCGCGGCGCGATCCATCGCTTCCGGCGAAGTCTTCTCGCCGGGAACGATTTCTACCAGGGGAAGCAGGTAAACCGGGTTGAAGGGGTGACCTATGATCACGCGCTCCGAATGCATGCATTGCGATTGCAGATTGGTGGGAAGGAACCCTGAGGATGACGAAGCAATGATGACGTCGGGCCGTGCGGCGGCATCGATGTCCCTGAACAACTTGATCTTGAGGTCTTCACGCTCGGGTGCTGCTTCGTGGACGAAGTCTGCCTTCGAAGCCATTTCCTGGAGATTGGTCGTGAAGCTCAGT
Organism: uncultured Aestuariivirga sp.; assembly: GCA_964620785.1. GTDB lineage: Bacteria > Pseudomonadota > Alphaproteobacteria > Rhizobiales > Aestuariivirgaceae > Aestuariivirga. The sequence continues at coordinate 5,409 of CAZUKI010000117.1, read as the reverse complement.
TTGCCTTTCTTCCTGGGCTTGCCGAGCAGCGCCTCAAGTGATGGCCAGGCCGTCTTGATCTGGGCTTTGAGCCTGTCTTCCGCCGTGGGAGAGACATCGAATGCGATGACATCGTAACCGCGAAAGAGAAGGCGGGCCGCCCAGCCTGCGCCGATGAGCCCTGTTCCCGCTATGCCGACAGTCTTGATGGTCATTTCTTCAGCCCCAATATGGCGCGACCTTCATCAGGTGTTGCGACCTTTGTGCCGAGCAGTTCGATGATCTTCACTGCCTTTTCGACCAGAGTGCCGTTGGTGGCGTACACGCCCTTTTCCAGATACAGGTTGTCTTCGAGGCCGACGCGCACGTGTCCGCCCAGCAAAACCGCCTGTGCGACGGCCGCAAACTGATTGCGGCCAATGCCAAAGGATGCCCAGACTGCTCCCGCCGGCAATTGCGCCTGCTGGTAAGCCATGGTCGCAGTATCAAATGGCGCACCCCAGGGAATGCCAAGGCAGAGTTGATAAAGGGGAGGGCCGTCAATGAGGCCTTCCTTGACCAACTGGTTGGCAAACCAGAGATTGCCACTATCGAAGATTTCCATTTCGGGTTTGACGCCATAGGACTTGATCAGCTTGGCCTGCTCGCGAAGCTGGGTCGGGGTCTGGACGACGATTGACTGGCCGTCGCCGAAGTTGAGCGTGCCGCAATCCAGGGTGCAGATCTCGGGGCGCAATTCCTTGACATGGATGAGGCGCTCGAGCGGACCGACACAATCAGTTCCGGGCCCAAACTCCAGCGGCCTTTCACCATCGCCCACCACCACATCACCGCCCATGCCGGCAGTAAGGTTGATGATGACATTGTTGTTCTTGGCGCGGATGCGCTCCATCACTTCGCGATAGAGTGCGACGTCGCGTGCGCCCTTGCCAGTCTTTGGATTACGGACATGGCAGTGAACAACTGTTGCGCCGGCGCTTGCCGCCTCAAGTGCGGAATTGGCAATCTGCTCCGGGGTGACGGGCACATTCGGGCTTTTGCCAACGGTGTCGCCGGCGCCAGTGACGGCGCATGTGATGATGACTTTGGGCTGCATGGTGAATTCCTCCGTAGCTCAAGGCTACATAACTGCACGGCACCTGTTTGACTTTTATCGCCAGCAGGTTGACAATCTCCGCCATGGCTGAGGCGTTGGTCGTTTTTCATCTGTTGCCGAAGTTTTCGATGATTGCACTGTTCGGGGCCCTCGAACCCCTGCGTGTGGCGAACAGATTTGTTCCGGGAAGCTTTGCGTGGACGTTCACATCGGACACAGGTGAGGCCGTTTCGGCGTCGAATGACATTCCCGTTTCCGCCACGAAGCGGCTTACCGAGATCGAGACGGCAGCAATGGTGGTAATCTGCGCCTCCTACGAGCCTGAAAAGGTGCAGCGGAAACCTGTGATCAAGGCCTTGCACCGCCTGGCATCGCGGAAAGTGGTGTTGGCCGGTATTGATACCGGTCCATTCTTTCTCGCATGGGCAGGCTTGCTCGAAGGCCGGCGCGCGACGTGTCATTGGGAAAGCCTGCCGGGCTTTCGTGAAACGTTTCCAAAAGTGCAGGTGGTGCAAAGCCTCTATGAGTTTGATGGTGACCGGCTCACCTGTGCAGGGGGTGCCTCGACGATCGACATGATGCTGGCATGGATCAACCAGCGCATCGGCAGGGCGGTGGCCATGCAGGTTGCCGATCAGCTTCTGCACTTCCGGCTGCCGCCCGGTGAGTCGCAGGCTCGGCTCCCCCCAGCAAGCCGCTATGGCACGGATGACCCGCGCCTGCTTGCCGCAATCAAAGTGATGGAGGATCGCGTCGAAGAACCCGTCACTGCGGGGGAACTTGCGGACGCTTCGGGCGTTTCCCTGAGACAGCTCGAGAGGTTGTTCCACGGTGCTATTGGGCAACGCCTCATGGGATTCTATTTGAAGTTGAGACTCGAGCGCGCCCAGAATCTCATCAACTATTCGACGCTCAACATGCAAGAAATCGCGGTCGCCACTGGATTCTCGTCCTTGCCGGAATTTTCCAGGGCCTTTCGCCGCATTTATGGTGTGCCGCCTACACATCTGCGACGGCAATGAGAGGCGGCCTCAGTGCTTTCCTTTCACTGGTGGATTCGCTAATTTCCGACTCAGGATGGCTAAATGAGTGAACTGGCAGCAGGCAGTCTTGTCGTGGCAAGCTTGGCATTTTCGCCGGCGCCTGCCGTCGTGCCGCAGCAACACGAACAGAACTGGTGCTCGCCGGGCCATGTTGTCATGGTGCCTGATGGGCGCGAGGCGTGGGTTTCATCTGTTGACGGTGACATTTGCCGCATCATAACCGACGGCGAAGCTTATGTGACGCTCATTCCTTACTACATCGTCGAGCGCGTGTATCCCCAGCCATACATTGGCCAGGTCATGGGCCACTGAAGCGCCAGCGGCGCGGCGCCGGCCTGCCACTGCTTGATGGCGTCCAGCGGCCAGAGCAGCATGATGATGTTCAGGGTGAGATTGTCGCGAATTGTGTAGCCGACGCCAATTTCCATTGCGAAAGCCAAAATCAGCGTCAGGAAGATCGGCAGGCGCGAAGCGGCGATAAAGCCGATCACCATTGCAAGGATGTCGCTGAGCGAGTTGAGGACGCTGTCGCCGTAGTAGTCGAGGGAAATCGTGGCTTCGCGATAGCGATTGATGATGAAATCAGTGTTCTCGAAAATTTCCCATGCACCTTCCACACCAGTTGCGATGGCAAGCCTTGTGGCGAAACTCCAACGTCTGCCGATGAGGAAGGTCAGTCCGTAAAAGATGAAGCCATGAATGACGTGGGAGAAAGTGTACCAGTCTGAGATGTGCTGGGAATTCTCTGAACTGAAGACCACGCCATGCCAAAGTTTGACGTAGCCGCATTTGCAGATTGGCTCACGCCCCATGAGCAGCAGAATGACCGCAAAGAGAAACAGCAGAATGACGACGGGCAGATACTGCCCCCAGTTTCCGGTGGTTCGCCGCGAATCGGACATGCGCAGCATTATGCGCAATGTGCGGCCGCAGGCGATAGAAGCTGTTGCCGGCGCAGTGTCACTGTCGCGATAGCACTTTGAAGAGCAGCGGTTGCGGGGGCCGCCTGCAAAGCAGGACAAAATCCAGGTGGGCGGAGGCGCGCTGAAGTCCTTGAAGAAATCCGGGTGGTAGAAGACACCAGCAAGCCCTAGTGTGAATTCTGCCGGGGACCTGGGAGTGTGAAATGGCTACCACAGACATCGAGGTCCTGCTCAACACAGTTGCCCGCCATGCGGGCGAGTACCGTCGTTCACCAAGGACCATGCACAGCGCGCCGCGACAATCAGTGGCCGATTGTCTGGCGGGCCTTGGTGGCCCCCTGCCTGAAACAGGAACGGACCCAGCGGCTGTGATCGATCAACTGATCAAGGCTTCGCAAGGTGGTCTTGTCATGCAGACAAGCCCACGCTTCTTTGGCTGGGTGATGGGGTCATCGCACCCTGCCGGTGTCGCCGCGGATGCCCTTTCCGGAACTTGGGGGCAGATGGGCGCCCTGGCTCCGGCGGTTGAGGCTGCCGAGCAGACTGCGCAGGGCTGGCTGCTGGAATTGCTCGACCTGCCGCGCGAGAGCTCTATCGGATTTGTCACCGGAGCAACAATTGCCAACTTCACGGCGCTGGCTGCGGCGCGTGGTGAAGTTCTACGGCGGGTGGGCTGGGAAGCGGACGAACAGGGACTTTTTGGTGCGCCGCCCATTACGGTCATCATTGGCGCGGAAGCTCACATCACGGTTTTCATGGGGCTGCAGTATCTGGGACTCGGCCACGAACGCGTGATCAAGGTCAAGCCCGACGGCCAAGGCCGCATGGACCCGGCCGCTTTTGCTGAGGCCATCAACAAGGTCGAAGGCCCGGTTATTGTCATTCTGCAGGCAGGCCATATCAACAGTGGCGCGTTTGACGATTTTGAGACCATCATTCCGCTGGCGCGACAGAAAGGCGCCTGGGTGCATGTCGATGGGGCGTTCGGATTGTGGGCGCGTGCTCCAGCACCACTCAAATATCTCACGAAAGGCATCGAAGAAGCCGACTCGTGGGCAACGGATGGACACAAGTGGTTGCAGGTCCCCTATGACTGCGGGTTCACCATCGTGCGACATGAACTGGCGCATCGGCGCGCCATGACAATTGCAGCGAGCTATCTTCCTGGTCACCAGGTGGGGGAACGCCTGGGCTTCAATTACGCTCCCGAATTGTCGCGCGCCGCACGGGGCAATGCCGTTTGGGCCGTTATCAAGGCACTCGGCCGGGAAGGCGTTGCGGAAATGGTGCAACGTCATTGCCGTGTTGCCAGGCAGATGGCGCAGCGACTTTCCGAGGAACCGGGCATCACAATCTTGAATGATGTGGTCCTCAATCAAGTGGCAGTGCGTTTCGGAGCTGACCAGCCTCTGCAGATAGCTGACGAGTTGACCAAGCAGACCATAAGCCAGATTCAGGGCGACGGCATATGCTTTGCCGGTGGCGCCAAATGGTTTGGACACGAAATCATGCGGATTTCGGTGACTTCGATGGAAACAAATGAGGAGGATGGACGCGCCAGTGCGGAAGCGATGATTGCGGCGTGGCGGAAAACCAAGCGGGATTCCCGCTCGTCATAGTTGCGAAAAACACACTTCGTAATTCCCGTTTGGATATTACGAGGACGTTACGCCTTGGTATTGCTTGACCGATTCCTGCGGGAGTGATGAAGTTGCCCTCAGCACAAGAGAGTTAGGTGGAGTTCCGTTTTGAAACGGGGCTAGGGCCACCTTTCGGTGCCGGAGGAATGTGATGCCATCTGTATCGATGAAAGTGAATGGAAAGGCCGTCTCAGCCGAGGTCGAGGGCCGGACATTGCTTGTTGAGTTTTTGCGAAACCATTTGGGCCTGACGGGGACGCATGTGGGCTGCGACACGAGCCAATGTGGCGCCTGCGTCGTCCATGTGAATGGAAAGGCCGTGAAGAGCTGCACAACGCTTGCAGCATCCTGTGACGGGGCGACTGTCACAACCATCGAAGGGCTGGCCAGCAATGGCAAGCTTCATCCCATGCAGCAGGCATTCCACGAAGAACATGGCCTGCAATGCGGATATTGCACGCCGGGAATGATCATGGCTGCCATCGACATCGTGAAGCGCAACGGCAAGAAGGTCGATGAAGAGACCATTCGCCGCGAATTGTCCGGAAACATCTGCCGCTGCACTGGCTATCACAATATCGTCAAGGCCGTGCAGAGCGGCGCGGCGAATATGTAATCAGGAGACATAGAAATGGCTGCTACTGGCGTCGGCGCTTCCGTCAAGCGCAAAGAAGACCATCGTTTCCTGACCGGCAAGGGCCGGTACACGGACGACATCAACCTCAAGG
>CAZUKI010000116.1:0-8520 GCA_964620785.1 uncultured Aestuariivirga sp. | reverse complement strand
CGGGGCAGGGCATGTCCACCCTTGAAGCGGTGCTGATGAGCACCATCGTCTATTCAGGTGCCTCGCAGTTCGTGGCCCTCGATCTCATGAAGGCAGGAACGCCGCTCTCGCTGCTTGTGTTTGCCGTCACCACCGTGGCCCTGCGCCATGTCCTGATGTCTGCATCGATCTCGCGCTCGATCACGCATTTTTCGCCACTGCGGGCAGGAGTTCAGTTGTTCTGGCTGACTGACGAAGCCTGGGCGATCCTCGAGCGCCGTGCCCAGCATGAGAAGTTGACACCTGCCTATTTCCTCGGCGCCTCGTTCCCGCTCTGGCCGAACTGGATTCTCTTCAGCGGCATTGGCGCCAGCATCGGCAATCGTCTCGGCGATGGCGCCAGGCTGGGCCTGGATTTTGCTTTCGCCGCCATGTTCATCGCCGTGCTGGCCGGCTTCTGGAAAGGGCCACGCACTGGTGCCATTCTCGTCACCAGTGCCGTGGTGGCCTGCCTCGTGAAGCTCTGGCTGCCGGGCGCCTGGTACATCATGGCCGGCGGTCTGGCAGGCATGGCAGTTGCCGTCATGACCTGGCGCGAGGAGGAAGCGCCATGAGCGCGCTTTCAGTCGATCCTGCATTCCTGCTTGCGGTGCTGGTCATGGGCCTTGGCACCTATCTCACCCGCGTGTCGGGCTATCTTTTCCTGCGCGGGCGCGAAGTGAAGGGCAGGGCAAAGGCCGCCATGGACGCGGTGCCCCCGGCAATCCTCATGGCGGTGATTGCGCCATCGGTCTTTCTCGGAAGCTGGATTGAATGGGTCGGCGCCGCTGTCGCCTGCGCCAGCGCCATGCTGCGCCTGCCGCTGCTCGTCACCATTGTGGCGAGCGTCGCCACCGTCGCGGCCCTTCGCGCCCTCAGTTAAGGGGTGCGCAAGCCCGCTTCAGCCAACTGCGCGTGGCTGGCAATACGCGTGGGCCAACCCGTTTCAGGACTTCGGCATGATAGGCGTCGAGCCATTGCAGTTCTTCGCGCGTGAGCAATGATGTGTCGATCAGCCGGCGGTCGATGGGCGCAAAAGTCAATGTCTCGAAGCCGAGCATGGCGCGCTCGCCGCCCTTGGACTTTTCCGGCTGCGTCACCATCAGCAGGTTTTCGATGCGGATGCCGAAATGTCCGGTCCTGTAATAGCCCGGCTCATTGGAAACGATCATGCCGGGCTGGAAGGCGGCTGTGCCCGTCTTGCTGATGCGCTGCGGACCTTCATGGACCGAGAGATATGAGCCGACGCCGTGGCCCGTGCCATGATCGAAATCGAGACCGGCCTTCCACAATGCGCCGCGCGCCAGCACATCAAGGTGCGTGCCGGTGGTGCCTTCCGGAAACCTGATGACGGAAACCGCGATCATGCCCTTGAGCACGCGCGTGAAGCGGTCACGCATTTCGCTGCTGGGCTTGCCGACGATCACCGTGCGCGTCACGTCCGTCGTTCCGTCGGGGTATTGCGCCCCGGAATCGACAAGATAGATGCTGTTCTTTGCCAGCACGCGGCCATCGCCCTTGGCATGGTAGTGGGGCAGGGCGGAGTTGGGGCCGCCCGCGGAAATGGTATCGAATGACAGGTCGCGGAACTCGCGGTTCTCACGGCGGAAGGCGAGGAGTTTGTCGGCGGCAGCCCCTTCCGAAAGCGTGCCGGGTGCTGCCGCACCATCGAGCCAGCACAGGAAATTGCACAGCGCCGCGCCGTCGCGAAGCTGCGCATTGCGCGCCCCTTGCTGCTCGGTCCTGTTCTTGGCCGCCTTGGGGTAGAGACAAGGGTCCGTGTGTTCGATGACGCTGGCCCCCGCCGCTTCGAGGACAAGCCGGACATTGTCCGGCGCCGCGATAGGATCAAGCATCACCCTTGCCTTGCGTTTGCCGAGCGCCTTGAGCACGGCATCGGCATTGCTGCCTTCGCAGGTGGCAATTGCCTTGAGTGAAGTGCGCAAGGCCGGCGACAGCCGCGCCCGGTCAACGAATAGATTCGCCTTGCCGCGTGCCGGAACGATGGCATAGGCGAGCGCCACCGGTGTCATGGGCACATCGCTGCCGCGAAGGTTGAAGGCCCAGGCAACACTGGTCGTGTCAGCGAGGACGACGGCATCCGCCTTCTGGTCAGCGAGTGTTTTGCGGATCTCGGTGAGTTTCCGGGCGGCCGAAGTGCCGGCAAAGCGCGCCGGGTGATCATTGATCACAGTCGCCGGTCGGGCGGGCTGGTCGTGCCAGATCGCATCAATGGGGTTGTCCGCGACAGGCACGAGCTTGAGCGCTGCCTTCTCGCAGGCCGCCCGATAGCGCTTGGCATCGGCCACGGAAACGATGCGCGGGTCGTAGCCGATGCGCGCTCCCTTTGGGAAATTCTGGGCGATCCATGCCGACGGCGGTGACGCCATGAGCGAATGGAACGAAAACGCCTTGCCGCTGACCTGTTGCCTCACTTGTATCGTGTAGCGGCCATCCACGAAGATGGCTGCCTTCTTTAGCCCGATGATGGCCGTGCCCCAGGAACCGCTGAAGCCGGCAATCCATTGCAGTCGTTCGGCATAGGCCGCCACATACTCCCCCTGGAATTCATCCTGCCGGGGGACGATGAAGCAATCGAGTTTGCGCCGTTTGAGCTCGGCCCGCAGGGCCTTGAGCCGCAAGGAAATGGTGGATGATTTGGGGGCCGCGTTTGACATCACTGGCCTCAATAGCGGAAGCTGCGGGGGGGCCGCAAACGCCCCGGACGGGTAGCTGGCCCAAAACCCCTTGCCAGCCGCCCGCATACTTGTCATATTGTCGCACATCGATAGTTGGCCGTATGCTGGGCCGGTTCCTGCTGTGGCAGGAGCACCACGCACACTTCCCCTCTTTCGAGACGGTTTGTGCGGTCGTCTCACAGCTCCCCCACAGACTGAATGCAACGCTACTCAAGGACTTACCTATATGGCCACTGGCACAGTGAAATGGTTCAACACGCAGAAGGGCTTTGGATTCATCCAGCCGGACGACGGCGGCAAGGATGTTTTCGTGCACATTTCTGCGGTGGAACGCGCCGGTCTCAAGGGCTTGAAGGATGGGCAGAAGCTCTCTTTCGAACTCGTGACAGACAAGCGGACCGGCCGCACTTCGGCTGGCGAACTCGTCGTTTCCTCGTAAAAGTTCCGACCATTGACAAACTGGAGCTGCCCGGCCTGTCCGGGCATTTCTTTTTTGCAATGCAATATCAACCGCCCGTCTGGACTGGCTGATTCTGCATGGCTGGAGGCACTCAGGCGCCCCATTTTTGAGCACAACGCGACCGTGCCCATTCTGGTGCAAGTGCCAGATTTCAGTTAAAACAGATTAATTTCAACTGCTTAATAGCAATTTTGACATCCGTGTTCTTGCTTAACGAAGCATGAACAAACGCATGCATTTTGTGCATGACTTCCTTCAGGACTGGCGCTGGTTGAAGCGGAAAAGGGCACCTACATCAGCCCTACGCATTGTGCGACGCAACAAATTTTCCGCAGGCAAGTGCCTGCCGCAAGACCTGGAGTAGACCGATGAACGCAATCACCCTGAACCGCCAGACTGTTCGCAGCAGCAACCTTCAGTCCCAGTCGGGCCTGATGGGCATGATCAGGAGCTACCTCGCCCGCTCAAGCGCCGAGCGCCAGCTCCGCCAGCTCGATGACCGCCTCCTGGCTGATATCGGCCTGAAGCGCCACGACATCGCCGGCGCTGTCTGGGGCAAGTAAGCCCAGCAAAGGAAAACCGTCAGAGATCGGCCTCCCAACCGGGGCCTTTCGCACTGACATTGTAACGCCTGGAGCCATGCTCCGGGCGTTTTGCTTTTATTCCTGTCCTTCTCATGGCGACAGCCACCCAGTTGTCGATCCGAACGACGTCAAGGCGGGTGAGCCCGCGCGCCCTGTAGCAGGCGGTAATCCAGCGCAACTGGTCGCGGGTCAACCCGGACAGGATGACAACCCCTTCCGGCGCCAGCAGTTGCGACAGGCCCTGCGCCAAGCTGGCGAGGGGCCGGGCTAGGATGTTGGCGAATATCAGGTCATAGGGCGCGCCGGCGCGGATCGCACTGTGATGAAGTCCCGCCGCGGTAACGGCATGGACATAGGGGGCAACAGCGTTGCGCCGCGCGTTGTCTATTGTAACGCGCACCGCCTCCGGATCGATGTCGGTGGCAAGGACGCGCTGTGCCAAGGCTTTCGCGGCGGCAAGTGCTAGCACACCGGTGCCACAGCCCAGATCAAAGATCCGGCGTGGCCGCTCCTGCTTGAGCAGGCGATCGAGGATGATGAGGCAGCCTGCCGTGGTGCCGTGGTGGCCCGTGCCAAAGGCCATTCCGGCATCGATTTCAAAACTGGTGCCGCCACTGCGCCGTCGCGCCCGGTCGTGGGAACCGTAGAGCTGGAAGCGGCCTGCACTGACAGGCTGCAACCCCTGCAGTGACTGCCGCACCCAATCCACATCGGGAACCGTGCTGACGTCGCCTGCCATTGCAAGCACTTCGCGAGCCGCAATGGCAGAGGCCTCGTCAGGAAAATAGGCGACGGTGTTCCAGAGCGATTTCTCTTCGTCCACCTCGTTGACGGTGACGGCAAGGGCATCGATTGCGATATGTGCATCGATGGCATCAGCAAGGTCTTGGGCTTCGGCAAGGGGACGGGGCGGGCAGGTCAGGATGAAACGGGCGGACATGGCGAGGCCATATCCCAGATCAATCCGTCTTGCGAGCCTGTCGGGGCTTTATTGATTTATCGCCTGTCCACCCCGAACGAGGGGCGAGCCGCGCTCAGGTCAGCGGCAGGATGGTGATTTCGACGCGGCGGTTCTGGGCCTTGCCGGAGGCCGAGGCGTTCGAGGCAATTGGTTCCTGCTCGCCGCGACCGTCCACCGAGAAGCGGTTCGGGTCAAGTTGCTGCGCCGAGAGATAGCGTGCAACTGATGCAGCACGGCGGCGCGACAGGTCATAGTTGTAATCTTCAGAGCCATCGGCGTCAGTGTGGCCAACCACGTCGATCAGCGTCTGGTCGAACTCCTGGAAGACGAGGGCGACGGAATTGAGTGTTTCGTAAAATTGCGGTTTCACATCCGAGCGGTCGGTATCGAAGGTGATGTTCGACGGCATGTTGAGGATGATGCGGTCACCGACACGCGTCACCGAGACGCCGGTATTGCGCAGCCTTTCGCGCAGCTTTGCTTCCTGGTTGTCCATATAAACGCCGACGCCGCCGCCGGCGAGGGCGCCTATGCCGGCGCCGATGAGGGCTGCCTTGCGCGTCTTGACTGATGTGGTGGCGCCAAGCAGGGCACCAGCCGCTGCGCCAACAGCGGCACCCGTGCCGGCACCGAGGAGACCCTTCGAAACCTGCTGCTCGCCCGTGTAGGGATTGGTGGTGCAGGCAGTGAGCAGGAAGGCCGCGGCGCAGGCTGCTACGGTCAAGGTTTTCATGAATGGAATCCCCAAAAAATGTTCCTGCGTGATCGAGGTCCCTTGTGGCAAGAATGCGGTTAAGAATGGGTTATTTGGCGACGGCGTTAACGCAGCGCCTCACGGCATTTTGACAATGACATCTTGCGCACGCGGCAGCATTGCTTTGCCCCCGGAGTGAGGGGAGTGAGATGATGCAGCTGACCCCAATTCAGTCCCGCAAATGGGGAAATGCCCATCTGGATGATGCAATCCCGAGCCGGAAGAATGAGCGGGATTGCCGCGTTCCAGTGCACCCAAACCTGCTGTAGCTTGTGAAGGGCGGCGGCCGGGTCCTGTGGCCGGATGCGGAAATGCAGTGCTGGTTCATGCGGGGGGCATCAATGACGCGGAAACTTGCAAATGTGATCGTGGTGCTCGCCGTCTTCGTGACGGCGGCAGCGCTGGCCTTGCATCGCTGGGCGGCACCACCAGCACCTGATGCCTTCTATACCTTTGCCGACTCTGGAACCCTTCCACCGCGCGGCACGCTTCTCCGCAGCGAGCCATTCACGCGCGACATGCCCAAGAATGCCGTCGCCTATCGGATCCTCTATTCTACGGCCCGTACCGATGGCACAATCGTTCCGGCAAGTGCGCTCGTCGTTGTGCCCGCCGGGTCTGGTGCCGAGCCGGCAAAGCAACACGACGTAATCGCCTGGGCCCATGGCACGACGGGCATCGTTGCCGGATGTGCGCCCACGCTCTTTGCCCGCCAGTTCCACGAAATGCCCGACTTGCCGAAAGTGCTGGACGAGGGCTGGGCCATCGTGGCGGCGGATTATGTGGGGCTGGGGACGGCTGGCGGCCATGCTTACCTCGTCGGCGAACAGACGGCCCTGGCGGTCGCTGATGCGCTGCGCGCGGCGCGCCAGATTGAAAGCGTTTCACTTTCGGCGCGCTATGTCACCTGGGGCATTTCGCAGGGCGGCCACACGGCATTGTGGATGGGGCAGAGGGGTGCTGCCCTTGCTCCTGAACTGACGCAACTCGGCACAGCCGCCTTGGCCCCGGCCAGCGATCTGACAGCGCTGGTGCGCGACAGCCGCACCTCGCACTTCGGCAAGCTGGTTTCGGCGCTCGCCGTTGCCTCCTATGCCAAGGCCTATCCGGACATGGACGTCGAAAGCTACGTCAAGCCGTGGACGCGCTTCCTCGTGAATGACATCGCCAGCCGCTGCTTCGGCGACAAGCGCACGCTGTTCTCGCTTGCCGAGGCTTTCCTGCTGCCGGCAGATCTCTTCGCGAAGGACCCACTCAGCGGCCCCATGGCCCAACTCCTTGCCCAGAACACACCGCATGGGCCGTTTCCGCTGCCGGTTCTCGTCGCGCAGGGCACCGCCGACAGTCTGGTACTGCCTTCCATACAGGCCACTTACGTGAAAGCCCGTTGCGCCGAGGGTGCCGCCATCGACTACCGCAGCTTTGAGGGCATGACGCACATTACGCTCACGGGCGCCGGATCGCCCCTCATTCCGGTTCTGCTGCAGTGGAGCAGGGACCGTTTCGACGGCAAGCCCGCAACGCCCAACTGCTGAAAGACGAGCAGCACGTCCGCCTTGCGTCGAGCCGCGATGGGGCCATACGCCGCAGAGTCCGGCCACAATTCCGCTGCGGCATGGATTTCATCTCCCGGCGGCAATGCTGGACACAGTTCAGCGAGAGAGGAACTGGATGGCTGCTCAAAGTCCTTATGATGTGGTGTGGCGGGTTCTGCCGGATCCATTGAAGCCGTTGCGGCTTCCGGCCCTGTTTGCGGCGGCCACGGCATTTGTCAGTCTTGCCTATCTCCTCCAGGCGGCTTTCGCCCATTGGGGGGCTTCCGAGCTTTCGCCAACGCATTTGGCGCTTGGCCTGCTGCTGATCGTCTGCATCGGTGTCGTCCTTGTTCATAACCTTGCGGCGAGGGAGAGCAGGGTGAGCCTGCTGTTCTGGGGCTGTGCCGGAACCATGTTTGCGGGTGTGCTGTTCCTGGAACTGACCGAGGCGATCTCGACCAGTCCAGCATCCATCGGAGTTGCCGTGCCCGGCTCGGCAATCCTCGCCTTGACCGGCATCCTGATGAGCGCCATGGCCCTGTTCTTGCGCAGGCCATATCTGCTGGCGGCCATGGTCTTTTCAACGGTCTTTGCCATCGACTTTGCCCTGAAGGAGAATTTCGAGGCCGGAAGCTTCACGCTGCACATCTTCTCGCTGCAGTTTGAACATGCGCTTCTCTACCTGACACTAATCGTCAGCGCCGAGTTGTTCCTGATTGCCGCCTATCTTGAACGCGGAAACTCAGGTGCAGCGGTCGATGCACGCACCATCTCCCGCACCGGCTCGCTGGCGCGCTATATCCACGGCAATGGCATCATCAAGACTTCGGCCAAATGGCCGCCGGCCCGTGTTGCCTATTACCCAGTCTTCAATGAACTCGCCTTCCTGGTGACGATGCTGGCCCTGCTGGCAAGCGCTGGCCGTGTCGTGAAGCGTGCAGGTGGTCCCGGACTCGCCAGCCAGGCCTTGCAGATGTCGCGGCTGTGGTTCGGTGAAGGCATTGAGCCTCCATCCTACTATCAGTTGGAACTCTATCGTGCCGAACGCCGCCGCGACGCCAAGGACTGGTTAACCCGTTATGAAACCAAGAACGGACTGCTCGCCAACCTAAACAAGTCGCGGCCAAACCCGGCGGGCCTCAACGAGATGAACGACAAGGATGTCCTCGCGGAATTCTGCCGGAAGGAGGGTCTGTCCCATGCAGCAGTGCTGGCCGTTGTAAAACCGGACGCGATTGTGTTTCCGGAAGTGCCCGTCGCGGGTGACACGCTCCGGCGCGATCTCTTCCTGAAGCCGCGCAATGGCCTTGGCGCTCACCATACCTTGGCCTTCCGCTTCGATTGCGCCACAGGCGCATACAGTGGCGCCGGTGTGCAACAGTCAAGTTTTGATGAAGTTGCCGCCATGGCTCGTGCCGAGTCATCGGGAAAAGACATGCTGGTTCAACCCTGGCTTCGCAACCACCCCGAGATCGCCGACCTTGCCAAGGATTCGCTCCTGACTTTCCG
>CAZUKI010000115.1:5388-8527 GCA_964620785.1 uncultured Aestuariivirga sp. | reverse complement strand
CAACCTGCCTAGTCTGGGTGCATGACGGCAGTTGCAAGACTTCTCGAGCAGCGCAGTGTTGGCGAGCTGCGCCTGCGTATGGAGCGTGATGGTATTGCTGTCATGCAGGAACAGGGCTCGCTCAAGTGCCGGCTTCCGCAGGGTTCGCAGGATGCGATCCTAATCAATACTTCGGGCGGCCTTGCGGGCGGCGACCGCTTCAGCGTCATGGCCGAGGCGGGCGAGGGAGCTGATCTTGCGATCACAAGCCAGGCGGCCGAACGGGTCTATCGCACGCTCGGGCCGGCAGCAGAGATGCGTGTGCGGCTGAAGGTGGCGCGAGGTGCTGCTCTTTTCTGGCTGCCGCAGGAAACCATCTTCTTTGATCGCTCGCATCTTGATCGCTCGCTTGAGGTTGAACTCGACGACGATTGCCGCTTTCTGGCTGTCGAGCCCGTCGTGTTCGGCCGCCGCGAAATGGGCGAGTGCGTCAGGGACATTTCATTGACGGATCGCTGGATGATCAGGAAGTCGGGCAGGCTGGTTCATTCCGAGTCCTTCCGGCTTGGGCCAACCTGGTCTGACAGCATGGCGACATTCGCAGACAACCATGCAGCGGCCACTGTCATTCTGGTCGCGCCTGAGGCGGAGCGGCTGCTGGACCAGCTTCGAGCAATGTTTGGTCCGCAGGGCGGCGTTTCGGCATGGAATGGCAAGCTGGTTGCAAGGCTTCTGGCAAAGGATGGCTATGCACTGCGCAAAGTGTTGATTCAGGCGCTTTCGCTGTGTGTTGGCCAAAGAGGATTGCCCAAATGTTGGGCGTTCTGAGGAAATTTCATGCAATTGACACCTCGCGAAAAGGACAAGCTGCTGGTGGCCATGGCGGCCATTGTTGCCCGTTCCCGAAAGGATCGTGGCATCAAGCTCAACCACCCGGAGGCCATCGCGCTCATTACTGAGTATGTCGTTGAAGGCGCGCGCGAGGGCCGAAGCGTGGCTGATCTCATGGAGTCCGCCGCCCATCAGGTGAAGAAATCGGATTGCATGGAGGGTGTTCCCGAGATGATCCATGACGTGCAGGTCGAAGCGACATTCCCGGACGGCACGAAACTGGTCACCGTCCACCACCCCATCCGTTGAGGCAGAGTATGATTCCAGGAGAAACCATCACGCCTGTTGGCGACATTGAACTCAACAAGGGCGTCAGATCGGTGACACTCGAAGTTGCCAACACGGGCGACAGGCCGATTCAGGTCGGTTCGCATTATCACTTCTTTGAAACGAATGAGGCCTTGCGCTTTGACCGAGACAAGGCGCGCGGCATGCGGCTTGATATTGCTGCGGGAACTGCGGTGCGCATCGAGCCGGGGCAACGCCGCGAAGTGACGCTGGTGCCGCTGGGTGGTGCCAGGAAGGTTTTCGGTTTCCAGCAGAAGGTCATGGGAGAGCTCTGATGGCGAAACTGTCACGCGCCACCTATGCCCAGATGTATGGCCCAACCACTGGTGACAAGGTGCGGCTCGCCGACACCGAACTCATCATCGAGGTGGAAAAAGACTTCACGCTCTATGGCGAAGAGGTGAAGTTTGGCGGCGGCAAGGTGATCCGCGACGGCATGGGGCAATCGCAGGCGAGCCGCGCCCAGGGTGCGATGGACACGGTGATCACCAATGCCCTCGTGCTTGATCATTCCGGCATCTACAAGGCGGATCTCGGCCTGAAGGACGGTCGCATTGCCTCCATCGGCAAGGCCGGAAATCCTGATACGCAGGATGGCGTGACCATCATCATCGGGCCGTCGACGGAAATCATTGCCGGGGAAGGCAAGATCGTTACGGCAGGCGGCATCGACAGCCACATTCACTTCATCGCCCCGCAGCAGATCGAGGAAGCACTCTATTCTGGCATCACCACGATGCTGGGTGGTGGCACAGGGCCTGCTCATGGCACGCTTGCCACCACTTGCACCGGCGCCTGGCACATCGCGCGTATGATCGAAGCGGCCGATGCATTCCCCATGAACCTCGGATTGATGGGCAAGGGCAATGCCTCACTGCCGGCGGCGCTGGAAGAAATGGTGCTGGCGGGCGCCTGTGGTCTCAAGCTGCACGAGGACTGGGGCACCACACCCGCCGCCATCGACTGTTGTCTGTCGGTGGCGGATGCCGCTGATGTCCAGGTCGCCATCCACACCGATACGCTCAATGAGTCGGGTTTCGTTGAGGCCACGGTTGCCGCCTTCAAGGGCCGGACCATCCACACCTTCCACACGGAAGGCGCAGGTGGTGGCCACGCCCCGGACATCATCAAGGTGGCATCGCTGCCCAATGTGCTGCCATCGTCCACCAATCCGACGCGGCCCTACACGGTCAACACCGTTTCGGAACACCTCGACATGCTGATGGTGTGCCACCACCTCAGCCCGCGCATCCCGGAGGACATTGCCTTCGCCGAGAGCCGCATCCGCAAGGAAACCATCGCCGCAGAGGACATCCTGCATGACATGGGTGCCTTCTCGATGATTTCCTCTGACAGCCAGGCCATGGGCCGCGTTGGTGAAGTCATCATCCGCTGCTGGCAGACTGCTCACAAGATGAAGGTGCAGCGCGGGGCGCTTGTCGGTGACAGCGGCAACGACAATGGCCGCGCCAAGCGATACATCGCCAAGTACACGATCAATCCGGCGATTGCCCACGGACTTTCGCATGAGGTGGGCTCCATAGAAGTCGGCAAGCGGGCTGACATCGTCATCTGGAACCCGGCATTCTTCGGCGTGAAGCCTGACATGGTGCTGCTTGGCGGCTCCATTGCCGCCGCCCCGATGGGTGATCCAAATGCTTCGATTCCAACGCCGCAGCCCGTGCACTATCGCCCGATGTTTGCCAGCTTTGGCAAATTGAGAACCAATTCGTCGGTCACATTTGTTTCGCAGGCAGCACTTGCCGACGGTTTGCAGGGAAAACTTGGCACGGCAAAGCAAATGGTCGCCGTCAGGAACACGCGGGGCGGCATATCAAAGGCATCGATGATCCATAACGATGCCCTGCCGCAGATCGAGGTAGACCCGGAAACCTATGAAGTCCGTGCCGATGGCGAGCTTCTTGTCTGTGAACCTGCAGCCGTGTTGCCGATGGCGCAACGCTACTTCCTGTTCTGATGA
>CAZUKI010000115.1:0-5288 GCA_964620785.1 uncultured Aestuariivirga sp. | reverse complement strand
GGTAATCGCAGACGGGCGCGTGACATCTGCCAGGCAGGTTGAGGATTGGATTTCCGAACTTCTCGAGCATGGCAGTGGCTGGACTGATGCCGTTCTGTTTTCACTGTGCTGGGCAGAAGCCTCTGAAGGGTTGAACGAGTTTGCCCTGGCGTTGGCAGGATCGCGGGAGCGCTATCTCGAAACCACGCAACTGGGACGGGCTTTCGAGGCGGCGGCTGCGGCGTGGACTTCGTCTATTCCCATCAATGAACCAATTGCCTATCCGGTTGCGGCGGGCCGGGCCTGCATGGCGCTGGGTGTGCCGAAACAGGAGGCCCTGCTTGCCTTCATCCAGGCCTTCTGCGCGGCGCAGGTCTCTGTTGCAGTCAGGCTGGTGCCGCTGGGCCAAAGCGAGGGACTAAACATCCTGCGAAACCTTACGGCGACAATCATGCGCACTGCCGGCAGTGCAGCGGGGGCAACGCGTGATGATATCGGCGCTTGCACCGTCGCTGCGGAGATCGCTGCCATGGCCCATGAAACACTCGGACCGAGGATCTTCCGCACGTGAGACACGGACCGCTTCGCATAGGCATCGGGGGCCCTGTGGGGTCGGGCAAGACGACACTTACGGAGAAGCTCTGCAAGGCCATGCGCGATACCTATTCAGTCGCCGCCATCACCAACGACATCTACACCAAGGAAGACGCCCTGATCCTCAACCGCCTGCAGGCCCTGCCGGAGGAACGCATTCTCGGTGTGGAGACCGGCGGTTGCCCGCATACCGCTATCCGTGAAGACGCCTCCATCAACCTCGCCGCCATTGATGAAATGGTGGGGCGCTTTCCGGACCTAGACGTGGTTTTCATCGAGTCGGGCGGGGACAATCTGGCGGCAACATTCTCGCCGGAGCTTGCCGACCTGACGCTCTATGTGATCTCGGTCTGCCAGGGCGAGAAGATTCCACGCAAGGGCGGACCCGCCATCACGCGCTCGGACCTGCTCATCATCAACAAGTCCGACCTCGCGCCCCATGTCATGGCGGACCTCTCGGTCATGGAGCACGACACCAAGGTGGTGAGGGGTGAGCGGCCCTATGTGTTCACGGACCTTTTGCGCCTCAAGGGCGTTCCGGATGTGGTGGATTTCATTGAGCGGCGCGGCGGTATCTCCATTGCCTAGGGCAAAGGCCGGGGACATTTCCGGCGACGGCCCAAGATTAATTTTCCGTCACGTGCAAAATGGTCTAGGTTTCAACGCTAAGGTGATGAAGTTGTTGGTCTGGAAGCTGCCGTGGTGCGGTGGTGCCGAGCGACGGAATCCGGTGTTGTTCCCGTCTATGGTATTTGATGTGCCCAGCGGGCCGTCTCATGCGGCGTGGTGAAAGTGCGAAAATGAGAAAATGGCTGGTCGTGGCAGTGGTGTTTGGCCTTCTCGCAGGTGCCGTGGCAGCCTTGCGCCAGACAGGTGTCGACCTGGTGAGCCTCACCGGCCTCAAGTCCCCTCAGGTCGCCGTAGCCGCGGGCCAGTCCACCCAGCCAGCAACCCAGCGCAGCGGCGGGGCCGGCCGGGGCGCGCTTCCCGTTGAAACTGCCAAGGCTGTTTCGACCCAACTCAGCGACGATATCGGTTCAATCGGCACACTCCTTGCCGAGGAGACTGTCGAGATTGCCCCGGAAACGAGTGGGCGCATAAGTGCGATCCTGTTCAAGGATGGTGAGCCGGTCAAAGCTGCTCAGCCGCTGTTCCAACTCGACACGGAGCTTGCAAAGGCGGACCTCGCGGAAGCCCGGGCCCGCCTGTCATTGGCCGAAGCCACCTATGCCCGTAACCAGACCCTGCGCAAGTCAGGCAATGTCGCGCAAAGCGTCCTCGAAGCTGCAGAAACAGAATTGGAGATGGCCCGCGCCGCCGCCGATTCAACGCAGGTCAGGCTCAACAAGCTGACGGTGCTGGCACCCTTTGATGGTGTTGCCGGCTTCCGCTCGGTGTCGGTGGGCGCCTATGTCAATGCCGGCACAGCTCTCGTCAAGCTGGACAAGATTGATCTGCTCAAGGTGAGCTTTGCACTGCCGGAGCTGGTCCAGTCGCGCATCTCGCTCGGTCAGACCATTTCTCTGGTTGCCGATGCCCTTCCAGGGGAAACCTTCCAGGCCACAATTTCGGCCATTGATCCGACCATTGATGTCAATGGCCGGGCACTACAGGTGCGGGCCAATCTCGACAATTCCCGGCTTCTGCTGAAACCCGGCATGCTGGTGCGGATCACCGTGAAGGGCGGACAGAGGAGCGCTGTCATGGTGCCTGAAACCGCGATCCTGCAACGGGGAGACAACGCCGTGATCTTCGTCGCCCATGATTCAAAAGCCGAGGAAAAGGAAGTGCGGATCGGCAAGCGTGAAGCTGGCGCCATCGAAGTGCTTGAAGGCATCGAAGCCGGAGCAGAAGTCGTCGTTGCCGGAAATACGCGCCTGAACAATGGCGCCGCCATCGAAGTTGTCGCGGCGCCGGCCGCTGTCACGGACTGAGCCGATGAACTTCACCGAGCTCTGCATCCGAAGGCCCGTTTTCGCCACGGTGCTGAGTCTCATCCTGGTGCTGGTCGGCCTGATGTCGTTCAGCAGGCTCAATATCCGGGAATATCCGGCCATCGATGAGCCACAGGTCTCGGTCCAGACCACATACACCGGCGCTTCCGCGGCCATCGTCGAATCCCAGGTGACGCAGGTGCTCGAAGGATCACTCGCTGGCATCGAGGGCATCGATACCATTGAATCAACTTCGCGCGCAGAGTCGAGCCGCATCACGGTCCGTTTCCGCAGCACCGTGAACATCGATTCAGCGACGAGCGATGTGCGCGATCGTGTGAGCCGCGTGCGGCGGCAGTTGCCGGATGAAGTCGGCGAGCCGACGATCTCCAAGGTCGAGGCGGATGCGCAGCCGATAATCTTCCTGGTGATCCAGTCGACCACCATGAACGACCTCGAGCTTACGGACTATGTGGACCGCTTCGTCGTCAACCGCTTCAAGAACCTCGATGGCGTCGCTGATGTCTCGGTCAATGGCGAGCGGCGCTATGCCATGCGGATTTGGATTGATCCGGCGCGCCTCGCGGGGCTTGGGCTCACGGTCCAGGATGTCGAAAACGCCATCAGGAACCAGAATGCCGATATTCCGGCAGGCCGCATCGAAAGCACGGAACAGGAATTTACGGTGCAGTCCCGCACGGCGCTGTCGAAAGCGGGTGAATTCGAGAAGATCATCCTCAAGACCGCGGGCGGCCTGCAAGTCAAACTGTCTGACGTTGCGCAGGTCGAACTTTCGACCGCCGATGTTCGCCGCGAGGGCCGCTACAATGGCGTGCCGTCCATCTCGATCGGCATCGTCAAACAGGCCGTTGCGAACCCGCTGGATGTTTCGCGTGCAGTGCAGGAAATCCTGCCGAAACTCAATGCAGATTTGCCTGAAGGGGTGTCGGCCTCGATCGGCTTTGATTCAACGGTGTTCATCGACCGCTCGATCGAGAATGTGTTCACGACCATCGTTGAAGCAATCGCCCTGGTGCTGGTCATCATCTTCCTGTTCCTGCATTCGGTGCGAGCAGCCCTGATTCCGATCGTCACCATTCCGGTTTCACTCGTCGCGGCATTTGCGATCATGTATGCCACGGGCCTTTCAGTGAACACACTCACGCTTCTGGCCATGGTCCTGGCAATCGGCCTCGTGGTGGACGACGCGATCGTGATGCTGGAGAACATCTATCGCCACATCGAGGAAGGGATGAAGCCCTTTGCGGCTGCAATCAAGGGGTCACGCGAGATCGGCTTTGCCGTCGTTGCCATGACGCTGACGTTGGCGGCCGTCTTTGCGCCCATTGCCTTCATACCGGGGCGGACCGGCCGGCTGTTCCTGGAGTTCGCCATCACGCTGGCCGGTGCAGTCGTCATATCTGGCTTTGTGGCGCTGACACTCACGCCCATGATGTGTTCAAGGTTGCTGCGCCACAGCGAAAAGACAAACCTGTTCAGCCGCATTGTCGAGGGCATCCTGAAGGGGCTGGAACGGGGCTATCGCTCAATGCTGGTTGCGGCCCTCAAACTGCGCTGGCTGGTGCTGTTTGTGGCAGTTTGTGTTGCCGGGGCAGGCGGCCTTGTGTTCACGCAACTGAAATCGGAACTTTCACCGACCGAAGACCGTGGCGTCATCATCGTTTCCGGCAATTCGCCGGAAGGGGCGAGCTTCGCCTATACCAAGCGCTATGCCGAACAGGCTGAAGGCATCATTGCGCAGACGCCGGGCCTTGCTTCCTACCTGACCATCGTGGGCTCTGGAGAAGTGACGCAGTTCAACATGTTTGCGCGCCTCAAGGATTGGGACGAGCGCGGCGTGAAGCAGCAGGAGATCACGCAGTCGCTGCTGCCGAAACTGCGGAAGATGGCTGGTGTCCAGGCCTCGGCATCGAATCCGGCGTCACTTGGGGTGCGCGGCTTCGGCAAGCCGTTGCAGGTCGTTATCCAGTCGTCGGCTTCCTACGAAGAACTGGATGGCCTCGCCAACAAACTTGTGGAGCGGCTCAAGGACAATCCAGGGCTCGCTGACCTCGATACCGATCTCAGGCTCAACAAGCCCGAGGTCGAGGTAACCATCGACCGCGACCGCGTTGCCGACCTTGGCCTCGATATCTCGGTGATCGGGCGGACGCTCGAGACATTGCTGGGCGGACGCAACGTCACCACTTTCCAGATCGGCAGCGAGCAGTATGACGTGACCGTCGCGCTGCCTGCTGCTGACCGGACATCGCCGGATGCGCTCAACGGCATTTTCGTCCGCAGTTCTTCAGGCGAGATGGTGCAGCTTTCCAGCGTGGTGAAGACCAAGGTGACGGTTGCTCCCCGCGACCTGCGCCGCTTCAACCAGCTTCGCGCCGTCACCATCCAGGCCAACCTCGCACCGGGTTACACGATGGGTGAGGCCATCACCGCCGTCAACGCCGCGGCGTCAGAGGTGCTTCCGGAGGGAACCTCGACAGATCTCACTGGCCAGGCACGCGAGTTCCGCGATTCGAGCTCCAACCTGGCCTTTGTCTTCATCTTGGCACTGGCCTTCATCTATCTCGTGTTGTCGGCGCAGTTCGAAAGCTTCCGCGATCCGCTGATGATCCTGGTGACCGTCCCATTGTCGATGGCCGGAGCGCTGACGGCGCTGTGGCTGACGGGCGGGACGCTCAATGTCTATTCGCAGATCGGGCTTGTGACGCTCATTGGCCTCATTACCAAGCACGGCATCCTGATCGTGGCCTTCAGCAACAG
>CAZUKI010000114.1:0-8544 GCA_964620785.1 uncultured Aestuariivirga sp. | reverse complement strand
AGGAGCACGCCGAGCTCATCCCGGCCTTCGGCAATCTCATCCTCATCGAGCACATGATTTACCGACTGGCGCTTTCCACCGGCACCGAGCAACTCGTGCCACGAGAGAATGGCATCGTTGCAGGGATGGTAGGCATAGTGGCAGGTGGGCCGATAGGAGACCGTGCGGCCGTTGCGCACCGTGTAATAGTCGGAAATCGAAATCGCCTCATTGTGGGTGACGAGAAATCCGAAGTGGGGGCCAGCCGTCGGCGTCCAGGTGAGGACGCGCGTGTCGGCACCCGGCCGTTCGAGGTAAATGGCAGCGCCCGAACCCGACTTGTGCCGACGGCCCTCCGCGGGAAATTTCTTCTCATGACTTCCCCAGCCAAGTTCGGCCGGCTGCAACCCCTCTGAAACAAAGCCTTCGACTGACCAGGTATTGAGGAAGGTATCGAGGGGCTTTGACTTCCGCAGCCGTTGCGTGTCGCGTTCGGCAATGTGAACGCCCTTGACGCCAACCTTTTTCATGAGCTTGCCCCAGCCCTCGCGGCTGTTCGGAGTGTCATGCTTGACATTGAGATCACGCGCGAGCGCAAGCAGTGCTTCCTTGACGAACCAGGAAACCATGCCGGGATTGGCACCGCAGCACGAAACAGCCGTTGGCCCCTTGCCGAGCTTGCGCTTGAGCGCCAGCATGTTCTCACGCAGGCGATAGTTCGTCCGGTCTGCGTTGGTTGCCTTGGATGTGTAGTAGAAGCCGGGCCAAGGCTCGATCACCGTGTCGATGTAGAGGGCACCCGTGTCCCGTGCGAGTTGCATGATGTCGAGGGAATCGACATCGACCGTCAGATTGACGACAAAGGCGGGGCCTGGGCCGGCAGTGAGGTAAGGCTTCAGCAGCGACTTGTAATTCGCCTTGGTAATGGCCTTCTGGACAAAGGCAATCTCTTCCGCGGCGGCAATCTTCTTGTTCAGGTCAGAGGGGTCTATGATGGTGATCCTGCTGCGATCACAGTCGATATGACGCAGGATCAAGGGCAGGACGCCGCGCCCGATTGAGCCAAAGCCCAGGATCAAAATCGGCCCGTTCCAACTTGCATGGCGGGAATGATTGGTCATGCTGCCTCTCCTTACTCTGTGCCCACAGGCACAATTTCCAAATCGCGCGCTCTATAGGCAATTGACCGCGGGAGTAAAGCGGAATCAGCGGCTTTTCAAAGCCTCGGACTTGGCGGTTTCCTGGCGGGTTCGTGCCGTTCGGTAGGCGTCGAGTGCGCATATCCCATAGATGAAAACACCACCAATATGACGACCGATGAACGTAGCGGATTCTGGCATCAGCTTGGCGCTGACCCAGCCAAGGATAACGGTGAAGAACAGGAACATCATCCCACGCTGGGCAAGTCCCAACCAGACATGGCCAGCCCCGGGAACGAGGAGCGAAGCAGCCAGGATCTTGTACGGGTTCGGTGGCATCAGCTTGGCTCCTTCAGCGTGGTGTCCATAGCCAGCAGTGTGTTCATGATATTGCGGGCCTGCTGGCCGTCAATGACGGCATCCTCGAAGCGCGCCTCGCGGAACACACCATAGCGCAACTTGTCAGCCTCGGAGACCTGAACGACGATGCGAAGGCCGCGCGGAGACAGCAGCAGCTCTTTGCCGCCATGATTCTGCAGGATGGGATAGGCCAACGCCATCGCCTGCACAGGAAGCCACGGCGATGCGGTATCAGACCGGACGACGGCCGCCTCAGGACAATCCGCTGGTGTACGGATGGTGTGGCCCAGGAAATCAAACTGCGAGAAGGTGGTGTGCCCCGCCGGGCGCATCATCAGGTCGATGGTCGCCTGAAGCGGCTGCGCCTTTGGCAAGGACAGCAGCAGCCAGAGGCTGGGAAGCTTCCGCGTCGACAGGGTATCGACGACAACATGATACTGAAACAGTTCCCCATCATAGTGGCCACTTGCCTTCCAGCTTCCGGCCGTGTCGCCGGGCTTGAGCTCAAAGCCGGACAGCAGCGGTTCGACCTCAGAGAACAGGTGCTGCGTCGCAATCTTGCTGGCGCGCGCCTTGTCGAAATATTGCCTGAGAAGTGACAAGCCGAGCAGCAAGGCAATTCCGGCGCCAAGGAGTGTGTAGAGTGTGTTCATGACCAAACTATTTGCCCCTCCCCAGCGTGACTGGGAAGGGGCCGTCGTAGGGGAGGAGAAGCTCAGTAACCCTTGGGCTTTGGCCAGGGCATGGTGAACTGTTCGCCGCGCCGGACATACTTGTACCGGTAGAAATGGAACCACAGCGACATGATGATGTAGAACACCACCATGGCCGTAAGCTGCGCGCCATAACCAAGGAAGATGGCGAAGAACGTCACCACGCAGAGGACGAACAGCACGATTGCCGGAAGCGGGTGGAACGGATGGGTATATCCACGGCGGATTGAACCCAGCGGCCACTTGTTCCGGAACATCACGATGTTCACGCTCATGAAGGTGTAGTGCAGGACGCCCGACAGGATCGAGAAGGTGATCGCCTGTCCAAGGTTGGCGATGAAGGCGAAGGCCAGCGCAATCGGCACCAGGAAAACGATGGACCGATAAGGTGTGCGGTACTTCGGATGCACCGCCGAGAACCAGGTCGGCAGGTAACGGTCACGGCCCAGTGAGAACCAGGCGCGCGCCGCATCGTTGATGCAACCGTTGGCCGAGGCAAGTGCTGCGAGGATCGTTGCCACGAACATCAGCGTTTCAAGCCCCGTGCTGCCCGTCAGTTTGCCGGCATCCAGCAGCGGATAGTAGGTATATCCAAGATATTGCCACGGCATCAGGGAAGCGCAGACGTACCAGGTGAGCGAGGCACCGATCAGAAGCGTGATCATGCCGGCCATCGTTCCGTAGGGCAGGGAACGGGCCGGAGACCGGACTTCCTCGGCGGCCTGGGTGGTGCCCTCGATACCGAGATAGTACCAGATGCCCCAATGGAAGCCTGCAACCACACCGATCCACCCGTAAGGCAGGGCATTTTCGGGCGTGATCATGTCACCGAGCTTGAGCACGGCGCCCTGGCTCCAGGGCTGCACTGAGAAGAACAGGATGATGATGGCGAGGTATGCCAATGCCGTGATGACAAAGTTCACGTTCAACGTCATCAGCACGCCGCGATAATTGAGGGCTGCCAAGATGACGATGACCCCGGCAATGATGCCGCGATAGTGCCACTCCTCAAATCCAGCACCTGCCCACGCTTTGACGGTATCGCCAATCAGGATGGCGTTGGACACCTCGAGCATGGTGTAGGCGAACACCAGATAGAGGGCGACGTTGAAGGCCATGAGTGGCCCCACGATGTGCTTTGCCTGGGCATACTGCCCACCCGCCGCGGCGACCGTGGAGGTGACCTCGGAGTCGATCATGGCGACCGACGTATAGAGCAGGCCGATCATCCAGCAGATGATCAGCGCGGCAACGGAACCGCCCTTGTCGGCGGCGAAGTTCCAACCTGTGTATTCGCCCACGAGCACGATACCGACGCCCAAGGCCCAAACATGGGCGGGACCCAGCACGCGGGATAGCGAAACACGTTGTGGAGCAGAATTGGCTGCAGCAGTTGAAGACATGTCCAGCTCCTCAAACTTTGTGTTTTTCGGTCACGGCTTCAATCTCGCCCTCGCGGGAAGATGTCAGCGTGGCCTCTGAGTAGGTCGTGTCCGTCTTGTACCAGTCATAGAGCATCCAAAGCCCCAGGAGCGCAGAGACGGCCCAGCCGATGTTTGCAAGCATTATCCACATGGTCGTCCCCTCACTTGCCGTTGAACTTTTCGTCGATCACTTCGCGATACTCCTTGTCGGAGGCTTTGAAGAGGAAGACGAAGTAGCCGATGATGACGATCGCCATGATGACCAGCTGAACCCAGTCAATGGTGTAGTCGAACTTGTTCTGGATGATGTCATGGGCCGCGGCGGCGTCAGCGAAGCCCAACTTGACCCACTGTTCGACCTGGACAGGCGTCTGCCCAAGCGCTTCCCATGTGGGATTGTCGATCTTCTGGATCGCTCGTGATACGCCGGCCCAGCCGGCCTGGAGCGGCAGCCACAATGCAAGGAAGATTGCCGCCACCACGAAGATGATGTCGACCCATTGCAGGCCTTTGGATTGTTCTGGTGGAACGTATTTTGCCATTCTCGCCCCCTCAACCTTGTTTTCTGGATGCGTCGAGCATCTTGATGTCGAGGCCATAGATGAACGCTTTGTCAGCAGCGTAGTTGCGCACCATGGCGGCGATCGACGCGGTGTTGAAGATCAGGACCGCCGCCGCCGCGATCAGCACTACAATGCGTGCCGTCGAATCCGGTATGTGCGGCCAGGACATGGTGAGTACAAAGAGGACGACGACCCAAAGGACCGCCACAAAGGTCCACGCCCCGCGCACATCTGCACGATACATGGCCTCAATCCTCTGATTGAGGTCAGACATTATGTTCCCTCCTGAGGCCCGCATCTTGTCCCCACAGTATGCGGTGCCTTCCCCTTGTGTTTGTTTTCTGTGGGGCAACTTTATTTGATGACAGGAAACATCCGGCCCGCGCGAAAGTCAAGAAGCGGCTGTTTCTCGACCTAAAACGAAATGATTGTTGGCTTTTTAAGCGCTACGCGGCTTCCACAGGATGGGCAAAAGCAGCATCACGACCGAGAGAATCAGCAGAACGACCGATATCGGGTGCGTCACGAAGACACTCCAGTCACCCTGGGAAATCGAAAGGGCCCGCCTGAGATTCTGTTCGGCGAGTGGCCCCAGGATGAGGCCGATGATGCAGGGGGCGACGGGGAAATCAAACCGTCGCATCAGGTAGCCGAGAAGGCCCGTGAGGAAGAGCAGAAAAAGGTCGAACGTCGAGCGTCCAACGCTGTAGACGCCGAGGGTAGAGAACACCAGGATGCCGCCGTAGAGCAGGGGCTGTGGGATCTGCAGCAGCCTGACCCAAAGGCCGACCAGCGGCAGGTTGAGGACGAGCAGCATGGTGTTGCCGATGAACAGGCTGGCAATCAGCGTCCATACCAGTGACCCGGAATTTTGGAACAGTTGAGGGCCAGGCTGCAGACCATATTGCTGGAACGCAACGAGGAGGATCGCAGCCGTCGCTGATGTAGGCAGGCCGAGCGAAAGAAGGGGCACCAGCACACCCGCAACGGCCGAGTTATTGGCCGCTTCTGGCCCGGCAACACCCTCTATGGCGCCCTTGCCGAATTCTTCTGGCCGCTTGCTGAGCTTCTTCTCGAAGAAGTACGAAAGAAACGTCGGGATTTCGGTGCCGCCCGCCGGCAGCGCACCAAATGGGAAACCCAATGCAGTGCCGCGCAGCCACGGTTTCCACGAACGCTTCCAGTCTTCCCGGGTCATCCACAATGAACCTTTGACAGGCTCCACAGTCACTTCGCGCAAATCCTTGCGGGACGCGACATAGAGGCATTCGCCAACAGCAAAGAGACCGACCGCTACGATGACGAGGTCAAGTCCGTCGAGCAACTGTGACTGTCCGAACGTCAGCCGGGCCTGGCCCGTCAACTGATCGATGCCAATGAGGCCCAGCGAAATGCCGATGGCAAGCGAAGTCAGGCCCTTGTAGATGTGCGCCCCCAGCATCGCGGAGGCCGTCGTGAAGGCCAGCAGCATCAAAGCAAAATACTCGGCGGGACCAAAGGCAATCGCCAGTTTCACGACCACGGGTGCAAACAGCGTTAGAAGCAACGTTCCAATTGTGCCGGCGATGAAGGAACCGATCGCGGCAGTGGCGAGAGCTGGCGCCCCGCGCCCCGACCGCGCCATCATGTTTCCCTCGATGGCCGTGATAATGGAGCCGGATTCTCCCGGTGTATTCAATAAGATAGACGTAGTCGAGGACCCGTACATGGCGCCATAGTAGAGCCCGCCAAACATGATGAAGGCAGAGGTGGGTTCGAGGTAGCCGGTGATCGGCAGCAGCAGCGCAATGGTGAGAGCTGGTCCAATGCCGGGCAAAATCCCGATGAAAGTCCCCAGAGTGACGCCCAGAAGCGACCATCCAAGGTTTTCGATTGTGATGGCACCGGCGAAGCCGTTGAGAAGTTGCTCTAGCGCATTCATGAGAAAAGCGTACCCATGGGAAGTCGCAGGTTGAGGCCGTGGGTAAAGACGAAGAACGCGACAGTTGACAAAATTGCCCCTATTGCGGCGTCGCGCAGGGTCCGGCGGCTGCCGAGGCCATACGCTGTCGCGGTGAAAATGACCGTCGCCGTCGGAATGAATCCAAGTGGCCCCATCAGAAGAGGCGAAGCAATGAGCCCTGCCATGATGACAAGCGGTCCCCTGATCTCACTTGGAACAGCATCTGCAGGAGGTTTTTGCGCATACCAGGCGACCAGCGCGCCGCAGAGCACCAACAGCCCTCCCGAAAACCAGAGAAATGCTGCCGGGCCAACTTTGGCATAGAGAGGAATGACATTGACCGAAAGGGCGGCGGAGCCAACCACCAGCCCTGCGGCAATGGTCCCGAGTCCCATGAGGAACTCGGGCCAGTTGCGACTTGAAGCCGTCACTGCACGAGGCCGAGGGTCTTCAGAACTCCAGATACACGGTCATTTTCGGCTTTGAGGAACGACGTGAAGTCGTCACCTGACAGGTAGAGATCTGTCCACTTCTTGTCTGTCAGGATCTTCTTCCAGGCGTCCGAGCCGTGCATCTTGTCCACTGCATCGAGCAGGGCCTTCTTCTGATCATCAGTGATGCCCGGCGCTGCAACCACAGAACGCCAGTTGGCAAGCTCAACATCAACACCCTGTTCCTTCATTGTCGGAATATCGATGCCATCAACGCGTGCACCGGATGAAATGGCCAGAGCACGCAGTTCACCGGACTTGATCTGGCCTTCCCATTCGCCATAGCCGGAAATACCCGCCGTGACATGTCCACCAAGGATTGCAGCAAGCGCTTCGCCACCGCCGGAGAACGGAACGTAGTTCAGCTTTGTTGCGTCAGCACCTGCCGCCTGAGCGACAAGCCCGGCAAGGATGTGGTCGGTTCCACCGGCAGAACCACCACCGACCGATACGCTGCCGATGTCTTTTTTCATTGCGGCTGTCAGGTCAGCAAGGCTCTTGAGTGGCGAGTTGGCCGGGACGACCACGACCTCATATTCACCCGTGAGCCGGGCAATTGGCGTCGTATCGACGAGAGAAACTGGTGACTTGTTGGTGAGCACTGCGCCGACCATCACGAGGCCGTTGACGAGGAGGGCGCTGCCGTCACCCTTGCTCTTGTCGGCAAACTGAGCAAGACCGAGGGTGCCGCCCGCTCCGGGCACATTTTCGACAGTAACCGCAGCGGCGCCGCCCGTTGTTGGCAGGACTTCAGCCATGGCTCGGGCTGTCTGATCCCAGCCACCGCCAGGCCCGGCAGGTGCTATGATGGTGAGATTGTCGGCAGCAAGGGTGGTGCCTGACATGAAGCCGGCGAGCAGCACGGCCATTGTGGATTGCAGGAAAACACGCTTTTTCATTTGATTCCTCCCGTTTTTTCTTGGTTCCATCACAGATTGCAGATTTTTAACGTGACGCGCAAGCACGTTCGAATTTCGATCCCGACCTGCCATAGTGTCGGCTTGATTCGATTGTGAACAGCGGAAGCAATGGCAAAATCCAAGGAAACTGATGACTTGTTCGGCGGTCTGCCTGCCGAGAAAGCGAAATCCCGCACCTCTGCAAAATCGCGGGGTGAAGACAGCTACACCGCAGCCGACATCGAGGTGCTCGAAGGCCTCGAACCCGTCCGCCGGCGGCCTGGCATGTATATCGGAGGCACCGACGAGAAGGCGCTGCATCACCTATTTGCCGAGGTAATCGACAACTCCATGGACGAGGCTGTCGCCGGCCACGCCACGCGCATCGAGGTGGAGTACCATGAGGATGGCTACCTTTCGGTGACGGACAACGGCCGGGGCATTCCCGTGGATGCCCATCCCAAGTTCAAGGACAAGTCAGCACTCGAAGTCATCATGACGACGCTTCACGCGGGCGGCAAATTCGATTCAAACGTCTATGACACCTCGGGTGGGTTGCATGGCGTCGGCGTCTCTGTGGTCAATGCGCTATCCGAACACCTGATTGTGGAAGTGGCCCGCGGCCAGCAACTCTATCGTCAGGAGTTCCGCAGGGGCAAGGCTACGGGAAAAATTCAGAACCTTGGCAAGGTCTCCGGGCGCCGCGGCACCATGGTAAAATTCCTCGCCGACCAGCAGATTTTCGGTAAGGGTAACGTCACCTTCAACGCCCATCGCCTTTATCGCATGGCGCGTTCAAAGTCGTACCTGTTCGGCGGTGTGGAAATACGCTGGGCCTGTGCGCAGAAATACCTCAAGGACAAGGAAACGCCAGCCGAAGCGGTCTTTCACTTCCCCGGTGGCCTGCGGGACTTCCTGGAAGAGCGACTGGAAGGACGCCCGCGCGTCGCCGACGAGATGTTTGCCGGAAAAGTCGAAAAGGAAGGCGGCCACGGCACGGTTGAATGGGCAGTGGCCTGGTTCGGCGGCGAGGA
>CAZUKI010000113.1:3989-8551 GCA_964620785.1 uncultured Aestuariivirga sp. | reverse complement strand
CCATGCCCTACATGAAGGTCGTGATCGACACCATGAAGGAGAAGGGCATCCGCGAGGACTATGTCGTGATGGTTGGTGGCGCTCCCCTCAACGAGGATTTCGCGAAGGCCGTTGGTGCTGATGCCTACTGCCGCGATGCGGCAGTTGCAGTTGAGACAGCCAAGGCCTTCATGGCCCGCCGCCATAACCAGCTGGCAAGCTGACTGGGCCAGTCCGCAAGCAGGCCCCAAAAAGAATGCGCCCCCTTGTGGGGGGCGCATGTACCTCATCCAAGCCGGCTAGGCCGGCGAGGAAATGGCTTACTGCAGAGCAGTACCGATCGAGGTGAAGGTCGTGGTCAGGCCGCTGCCGATGACCGGCATAACGACAACGAGGGCGAGGCCCGTAGCAGCAGCAATGAGGCCATACTCGATAGCGGTCGCGCCAGATTCGTCCTTGAGGAACTTGAACATACTGATACTCCAGAGTTTACTTTCAGCACCTGCTCACGTCCGACGACCAGCTTTGTGCCAGTTGCCTCGTGAACATGAGGGCAATCTATGCGTGATCTCTTAACAGCTACTGAAATCAAACTCGAACTTTCGATCAGTCTGGGGGGTCCAGGCACAATTTTAGGCTGCGGTCGACGTTCTTGGTTAATGCCCAGTAAGCCGGCACCCCTTGGCGTATGGATAATCGATGACAGTATCACTAACGCCATCTGAATCTTACGAAAAGCACGAAGAAAACGCCCGCGTTCTGCTGGTCGCTTGCGGCGCGCTGGCCCGCGAAATCGTTGATCTGGTCGAACAGAACCGCTGGACAGGCTTCGATATTCAATGCCTACCCGCCAAGTTCCACAACACCCCGGAGCTGATTGTGCCAGGCGTAGCCGATATCCTTGAAAGGACACGCGGCCGCTACGCTTCAACCTATGTGCTCTATGGTGACTGCGGCACGGGCGGCAAACTCGATGCACTTCTGGAAAAGGAAGGGATCGAAAGGATTGCCGGCCCTCATTGCTACGCATTCTTTTCCGGGAATGCAGCCTTCGCCGCAAAGGCCGACGAGGAGTTTACGGCATTCTATCTCACGGACTACCTGGCGCGCCATTTTGACAAGCTGATCTGGCAGGGCCTTGCTCTCGATCGCCATCCGGAACTGCTCAAGGACTACTTCCAGCACTACACCAAGGTGATCTACCTGGCCCAAACTGAGGACGTAGAGTTGCGAAGGAAGGCTGAAGCTGCCGCCAGAAAGCTGGGCCTTGCCTATGAGTATCGCTTTACAGGCTATGGCGAACTGAAGTCAGACCTGCAGGAGCGTGCCTGATCGCGGGACGCCTATCACGGCCTTTGGTAGGTGCCACCGGTGATCTCGTAATAGTCGCCCTTGTCGGCACAGAAGATATGTCCTTCGAGTGTCAGGCCTGTGGCTCCATCGAGGGCACCCGCTGCAATTGATGTGTAGCTCTTGGCATTGCCCTTCCAGAAGAGCAGCGAGCCGCAAGTCTTGCAGAAGCCGCGCTTTGCCTCGTTGCTTGCGGCATACCAGGCGAGACTTTCTTTGCCCGTCAGGGTCAGGTCAGCATCGTCGCAAGCCGTGAATGCCGCGAAATGACTGGATTGCTTTCGGCACTGGCTGCAATGGCAGGCCACCACCTGCCGCATCGGGCCATTGATCTCGAACGTCACGCCACCGCACAGGCAGCTTCCGCGCGTCATGTTCGCATCTCCCTGGAAAGCGCCGCGATATGTTCGGGCCCGATGCCGCAGCAACCGCCAAAGATGCTGGCGCCAAGTCCCTGCCAGCGGCGACTGCACTCCACCAGGTCCTGCGGGGGAATGACATCAACGAAATCCCAGTCAGGTGATTTGAAATAGCCACTCTCGGGATAGACACCGATAGGGCCATGCCAGTGCAGCTTGAGCGCCTTGATGGCATCGTCGGTATCATTCGGCGATGTGTGCATGATGCACATGACATCGGGCTGCAGCTCTGAAAGCGTCTTGACGATATCATCAAATGGGCAATCGGCGCGGCCCCAACCTTGCAAGCCACCTGACTCGCTGCGCTCGGCTGAAAGCCCGATCCACACCGGAAGCCCGGTGCCAAGTGCCGCCTCACTGGCATAGACTGCGTAGTCCGTGTCCCGCATCATCTCCATCATGATGAGATCAACACCCGCTGCCTTCAGGCCATCTGCCTTCATCGTGAAGAGGGCGCGCGCCTCATCCTCAGCCCAGCGATGGGATAGGTTGTTGCGATCCGAGCCCGCTTTCATGGGGCGCATGGTGGACATCGAACCTGCAACGCCCGCGCCGCTCCTGTCAGCCGCTTCGCGGGCATATTGAACCGCCAGCTTGTCGATGCGCGGAACATCCGCCGCCCGTCCAATATGTGTGAAGAGGAGGGGGCTGGTCGCATAGGTATTTGCGGTGACGATATCGGCGCCTGCCGCCACATAGTCACTGTGGACCGCCCTGACGATGTCGCCGTGGGTGAGGTTCGCATCTGCGCACCAGGTGTCGCCGCTCATCGGCGCGCCGCGGCGCTGGATGTCGGTGCCCGTACCACCATCCAGGATGACGACGTCACCCAGCCGAAGCATCTGCCTGATCTTTTCGTAACTCATGTCAGTTCCCTTGCGCGTGATTGCCGGAATGCCGCCATGTGAAATGCCATCTGTTGTGGGCCATAAGTGTAAACTCTCCCGACCGGGCAGGCGAGCCTGGCCTTGCAGCCCGCGGGCACACAATCCTGTGATGGC
The DNA here is from genome assembly GCA_964620785.1 of uncultured Aestuariivirga sp. Lineage (GTDB taxonomy): Bacteria > Pseudomonadota > Alphaproteobacteria > Rhizobiales > Aestuariivirgaceae > Aestuariivirga. Next base: position 5,802 of record CAZUKI010000113.1, on the reverse strand, counting down.
TCTTGCAGGATGTGCCGTCCACACCGGGCAACATCATAGGATGCACCATCAAATGCCGAAACCGGGCAGGCCGAAAGGCAGGGCTTGTCGGCGCAGCTTTCGCAAGGGTGGGAGCCTGCCGGATGGCGCGGCAGGTCGAAAGCCACGGGAAAAGACAGTGCCGCCCTGTAGGCGTGCCACAGTCCGAAGATTGCATGGATATTGAGGCCAAGCGGAGAGACATGACCACCGCCCCCACGCCTCGCCCAGGTGAGAAACGGCAGGTGCGGCCTGTCAAATGGGTATAGTGCTGTAGCGTCGAGATCAGTGGCGAGCCGATCGACCGTGGTCCGCGTCCAGTCGTCCATCTGGTCAATTGCCGGATTGCGTTCCATCGCAAAGCGGCGGAACATGGTTGGCCCGGCATTGCCGATGAGGATCACGAATTTTGAGTTGCTGGGCAGGCGGTCTTCAGGTTCCGGTTCAAACCAGCCAAGCGGCGTAAAGCCTGCGCGGGTGATGTACATGAGGACGGGGTGTTCCATGCTTCCTCATATCATCCCTGACGAACCTGAAAAGTCACATCCAGCGTGGATCTCCGGCTTCCATGACCTGTCGCGGCAACCGGATGTCGTGCTTGGCACGGATGGCGTCATCGACATCTCGAGGAATATAGCTCGGATAGTATGTCGAAAGGATCTCGACCTTTCGCGCATGTGCCCGTTCGATCAGATCGGGCCTGCCGGCCTCGTTCCATTCCTTGGGGCTCATGCGATTGGCAATGTGGGGATAGACATATTCCTTTTGCATCAGGGTGAGCGTCTGGTTGCTGCCGAGGTAATGCCCCGGTCCTTGAAGGCACACATCCCGGATCACTTCGATTGAAAGGCTCTCGTCGGTCACTTCAATGCCGCGCACATTGCGATTGATCGAGCCCAGCATGTCGTTGTCGATCAGAAGGCTCTCGAGGCAGAAGCCCAGCAGCGAGGCGTGCATGCCGGCACTCTCATACATCAGGTTGATGCCGGTCATCGCCGCAATGCCGGCCGTGACGCCTTTTTCATAGCCTGCCTGCATGTCGGGCAGCTTTGCATCGCACATGCCAGAGGCCGAACCCACGGTGAGATTGTAGTAATGGCCCATCTGCGCGCAACCTGCCGTGATGAGCGCCTGCTCCCCGGAACCCCCGGACATGGCGCCCGTCCGCAGGTCCGAAACGAAGGGCCACGGACCCCATATCGCCACGGCGCCGGGCACGATGCAGTTGATATAGACGAGGCCCGCCAGGCATTCTGCCACTGCTTGCACCACGGTGCCGGCAAGTGCGGCGGGAGAGGTGGCACCGGCCTGTGCCGCCGACAGCAGCAGCACCGGCATGCCGCCTCGGGCGGCTGCCTCAAGACAGCGGCAGGCATCTTCGGCAAACTTCAGTGGGGGAACGACGAAGCAGTTTGATTGCGATACGAAGGGCCGTTCGCGCCACTTTTCCTCGCTGCCCGCGATGGCATGGAGAATGTCCAGGCACTCATTCACATGGGCAGGGTCCACCATGCTGGTGCCCACATGTTTCTGCGTGCCGGCGAGGCAGGCATACATGGTGTTGATGTCGAGATCATGCCCGGTGATCATGTCGCGCGCCGTAATCGGCCGCTGGTAGAAATGGATGTGCTCGCAGAGATCGACAATGCGGCCTGCATCATAAAGATCGACCAGCACCGACTCGCGGTACTCACGCTTCAATGGCTCGACGATGTGGACGGCAGCACCAGCGGTGCCGAAATAGACACGGTGCCCCGAGGGCTCCATGTCATGCTTCGGGTCGCGGCCATAGAGC
>CAZUKI010000113.1:0-3889 GCA_964620785.1 uncultured Aestuariivirga sp. | reverse complement strand
CGGGCGGGCACGCATGGCGCGGCGGGCATCTCTGCCACCCCGGCGGCGGGTGAGGTCCTCAGTAAGGGTCATGGTCTGTCCTGTGTTCGGGGTATTTTGCGCCTGTTTGCCAACGCCCGGAAGCGCAAGAATGGCGGGATTTGTGTTCGATAAAACTAACCAAAAGCCTGTTCAAGTCGGGTGGAGGCCTACTAACAAATTGAAATAATGCCTGATATAAGGCCTGACCGGGAACTGATGGTGAAACGAATTGCCCAAACGTGACCTACCGCCGCTGCGTGCCCTGACCGCCTTTGAGGCCGCCGCCCGTCTCGGCAGTTTCCGGGCTGCCGCCTCGGAACTTGGCATCACCCGTTCGGCCGTTTCCCACCAGATCAAACTTCTGGAGGACAGGCTGGGATTGTCACTGTTTCGCCGGGATGCCCGGCGCGCCGAACTGACCTCTGCCGGCCAGGCCTATTTCCCAACCATCCGCGATGCCTTTGACCAGATCGAGGCTCATACGCGCGCCGTGCGCCCGACGGCGGTGGACAATGAACTGACCATCCAGGTCTATGTGACGGTTGCCATCAAATGGCTGATCCCGCGGCTCCACGATTTTGAGCGCCGATTCCCCGACATGAAGGTCAGGCTCTCGACGTCCTATGTCGATTGGGATTTCGATGAGCGCAACGTTGATGTGGGCCTGATATTGGCCCGCAATCGCCAGGGTGGGCACCATTATGCACCACTCTTCCAGTCCATGCTGGTGCCTGTCTGTTCGCCAAAGCTGATGGCAGGCGACAACGCGCTGCGCACGCCTGCAGATCTCGTGAAGCACAAGCTCATCGACGTCTATACGGCGGAGGAAGACTGGCAAATCTGGCTTGATGCGGCGGGCGTCAGGGATGTGAAGCCGCAGAACCGCCTTTCCGTGGATAGCTACATCCTTGCCCAGGAAGCGGCAATTGAGGGCAGGGGCGTTGCCATGACCATCGGTCCTTTTGCCACCGAGGAAATCAAGCTGGGTCGGCTCGTGCAACCTTTCGCGCTGCGCGTGCCGCATCGCCACCAGTGGTACTTCGCCTGCCTGCAGGAAAGCCGCAAGAAATCCAAGGTGCGGCGCTTCGAAGAGTGGCTGATGAAACAGGTCGCGGCAGATCCCGCGTTGAGCAACTACAAGATTCCAGGAAAAGCTGCATGACCGAGATAGTTCCCGAAGCCACGCGGCGCCATCGTCGGGAAGGGACGCGCCGCCCTGTCACGACAACAATCCAGCAGCAGGCCCGCATCAAGAGCAAGCGCGCCTTTCCGCCCGTGAACCTCCTCAGCGAGGATGAACTGGAAAGCATCCATCGCGCCTCGCTCAAGGTCCTCGCAGAGATCGGCATGGACTTCATGCTGCCGGAAGCGCGGGAGCGCCTGCAGAAGGCCGGTGCCAAGGTTGTGGGCGAGCGCGTGCATTTCGATCCTGCCATGGTCGAGGAACTGATCGCCCATGCGCCGTCGTCATTCACGGTTCATGCCCGCAACCCGGAACGCAACCTGACGGTCGGCGGGCCAAACATCGAGTTCGGCACCGTCGGCAGCCCACCAAACTGCCATGACATGGAAGGCGGCAGGCGCACCGGCAACCGCAATGACTTCCGCAAGTTCATCAAGCTCGCCGAATATTTCAATGCCATAGACTTCTGTTCCGGCTATCCGGTCGAGCCCATCGACGTTCATGCTTCGGTGCGCCATCTCGAGGTGTTGCGCGATGTCTGCGAACTGACCGACAAGCCCTTCGTCGCCTATTCGCTGGGCCTTGAGCGTGTCATGGATGCCCTCGAGATTGCCCGCCTGTCGCGGGGTATTTCGCACGAGCAGTTCGAGCGCGAACCCACCTTGATGAGCATCGTCAACACCAATTCGCCGTTGAAGCTTGATCCCAACATGCTGATCGGCATGACCGAGCTCTCCAAACGCAATCAGGTGATCTGCGTGACACCCTTCACGCTGGCCGGAGCCATGGCGCCGATCACGCTGGCAGGGGCACTCGTCGAGCAGAACGCCGAGGCGCTTGCAGGCCTCGCCTATTGCCAATTGGTGAAGCCCGGAGCGCCTGTGATCTATGGCGGCTTCACTTCGAACGTTGACATGAAATCGGGCGCCCCCGCTTTCGGCACCCCCGAATACATGAAAACCACGCTGATCGGAGGCCAGCTGGCGCGGCGCTACAACATCCCTTTCCGCACCTCCAACACCAATGCCGCCAACACCGTTGACGCGCAGGCGGCCTATGAAAGCGTCTTCTCACTCTGGGGCCTCACCATGGGCGGCGGCAACTTCATCATGCATGGTGCAGGCTGGATGGAAGGCGGGTTGGTTGCCAGCTTTGAAAAGTTTGTGCTCGATTGCGACCTGATCCAGATGGTCAAGGAATTCATGAAGCCCGTCGAGATTTCCGAGGATAACCTCGCGGTTGACGCCATCCGCGACGTCGGGCCGGGTGGCCATTTCTTCGGTACGGCCCATACGCTGGCCCGCTTCACCGATGCCTTCTATGCGCCGATGATTTCCGACTGGAGGAACTATCAGCAATGGTCCGCGGCAGGCTCTCCGGATGCCTTCAAGCGTGCCAACCAGCTTTACAAACAGGCCCTCAATGAGTACCAGCCGCCGAAGTTCGACGTGGCGCACAAGGAGGCCCTCGATGAATTCGTCAACCGCCGCATCAAGGAAGGTGGCGCCCCCACCGACTTCTGATCGTGGCTGATGTTGTCGTCATCGGCGGCTGCAACTTCGACATCAAGGCGCGCGCCAAGGAAGCAAACAGGCTTGGCACCTCCAACCCCGGAACTGTCATGACCTCGGCGGGCGGCGTGGCCCGCAACATTGCCCACAATCTCGCACGGCTTGGGGCCGACGTCGCCCTGGTCGCCGCCATCGGCCGTGATGCCATGGGTGATGCCGTGCTGGAGGAAACACGCAAGGCTGGTGTGGACGTGAGCCATGTGCAGCGTGTTGAGGGATCAACAGGCACATATATTGCGATCCTCGATCATGACGGCGAACTCATCACGGCGATGAACGACATGAAGGCGGTTGATCTTCTGTCACCGTCCCATGTCAGTGCCGCAGCCGGCCTGTTGCGCAAGGCACGCCTGGTCGTGGCAGACTGCAACCTGCCGCTCGCCACTCTCGAAGCCATTGCCGCCGAGGCGCGGGACCGGCTGCTCGTTGAACCTGTCTCGGTGCCAAAGTCGCGCAAGCTCCTCCATCTGTTGCAACAAGGCTCGATTGCCTATGCCACGCCCAACCTCGACCAAATCGAGGCCTTGACGGGAACGCGTGAAATCGAGGCTGCGTCTGCCATTTTGCACGAGAAGGGCCTTCGCAATGTCATCATTCATGCTGGACCCGACGGGGCATTCGCCACCTCGGGCGACGGAATAAGCCATGTGTCAGCGGCCCCGGCAGGCTCCGTGGTGGACGTGACAGGGGCGGGGGATGGAGCAGTCGCCGGCCTCGTCTATGGATTGCTGAAGGGCAAGGATCTTGTGGCGGCGGCCGGCGAAGGGCAGAAGCTGGCAGGGCGCATTGTTGCCAGTGCGCGCTCATATCTGGAGTAAGGCATGAAGGTGAAACTCTCGGCAGAGGTGAAAGCGGCGCTATCCAGGGGCAAGCCCGTGGTGGCGCTGGAATCCACCATCATTGCGCACGGCATGCCCTATCCGCAGAACCTGGAGATGGCGCGGGACGTCGAGGGTGTCATCCGGGCCGAAGGTGCAGTGCCCGCCACGATTGCCATTGTCGATGGCAAGTTGCGCGCAGGGCTTTCGGAAGCCGAACTGAAAGCCTTTGCCGAGAACGGCCCGTCGATCATGAAAGTCTCGACCCGTGACCTGCCGTTCGTGGTCGCAGGCGG
>CAZUKI010000112.1:0-8554 GCA_964620785.1 uncultured Aestuariivirga sp. | reverse complement strand
TCCTCGATCGAAACGGAATCGGGATGCCTTTCGGGATAGGCTGATACCGATACTTCAAAGGCACCGATCTCACGGATGCCACGCACGAGATCTGCGGCGTTCTGGTAGCCCTGCGGATGCGGTTCAAAGCGCTGGCCGAGCCCGCCCGGCGGATCACCGCGCAACGCAACGATGTGCTGCACGCCCGCTTCCGCATAGGCGCGGATGGCATCGTTGACTTCGGTCTTGGTTTTGCCGACGCAGGTGAGATGCCCTGCGGGCTTGAGGTGTGTTTCGCTGGAGAGGCGCTTGAGTGTTGCCAGGGTGCGGTCCTGCGTGGTGCCGCCGGCACCATAGGTCACTGACACGAACAAGGGGTCGATGCCCTCAAGCTTGCGCACCGTTGACCAGAAGGAATTGTCGCCCTGGACTTCCTTGGGTGGAAAGAACTCGAATGAAACCCGGACAGGAATGGTCATGGCGCCGTCACGGCCTTGCGTGCGCGCGCCGCACTCCTGTCGCCGCGCGGCGTGGCAAGCCACAGGCTGACGGTGAGGCCGCGCCCATCCTTGCGCCACGGCGGATCAAGCACCTCATGGCGTGACAGTTGAAGGTCTGCACGCGCCAGCCAATGCGACATTTGCTCGGCGGAAATGCCAAGGCGGCGATGGGCGTGATTTTCCCGCAATTCCTCGAGGTCGTGCGGAGCGAAATCAACGACCAGCAGGCGCCCGCCGGGCCTCAGGATACGCCGCGCTTCGAGCAGGGCCTTCTGCGGTTCATCAAGGAAGTGGAGAACCTGATGGATGGTAACGAGATCGGCGCTCTGGTCGGCGAGCGGCAGGGCATAAATGTCGGCAAGGCGGAATTCCGCCGCCATCTTTCCGTTCTTTTCAAGCTGCGAACGGGCGATCGCCAGCATCTCGCGGCTCGAGTCGACGCCGAGCAGATGCGAGGCAGAGCCGGAAAAGAGTTCAAGCACCCGGCCGGTGCCGGTGCCAAGGTCAACCAGCGTTTCAATGGGGGCCTTGCCCACCATGCTTCCCATGAGCCGCTCGACGCTTTCCTCCTCAACGTGCAGCGAGCGAAGTTCGGACCATTGCGCGGCATTGGCGCTGAAATAGGCCTGCGCCTTTTCCTCGCGGCTGCGGCGCACTTCCTGAAGCCTTGCCAGGTCGCCTGACAGTTCCGCGTCTCGTCCGGGCAGCATGTCAACGAGGGCGCGCGCAAGGACCCCGCCCAGGCCTTCCTGCCGCAGCCTGAAAAGCACCCAATTGCCTTCCTTGTGACGTGAGAGAAGGCCAGCTTCCGCCATCAGCCGCAGGTGGCGGCTGACGCGCGGCTGGCTTTGCCCAAGGATGTAAGTCAGTTCGGAAACATTCAGTTCGCCATGCGACAGCGCAAACAGGATGCGCACGCGGGTTGATTCCGCAATTGCCTTCAGTCCGGCAAGCAATTCATCGATGGCATGGTCCATGAATCAACATAAACATATCTTTATATAGTTTGCAATGTTCATTCGCTTTTGCGTATTAATGTGTCGCAAACGGAGCAAAATTTCCTTAGACTTGATTTTCGCCAAGACTCTTACTTAAAGGGCGTTGCTCGCATCTGTTGGGGCTCAGCACTGCGAACATCAATGTGGCCAGGAACCAAAATGACGTCACAGATCACGCGGCGAAGCCTTCTTACGCTCATTGCCTTTACCGCTCTTACACCCGCAGCCTTTTCGGCGACCAATGCGGCCGCCGAGAAGTATGTCTCATCGATCGGCGATGACATCCTGCGGTTGGCCAACAGCTCGACCCGCGGCAAGGCCTTGCGCGGCAGGTTTACCTCGCTGCTCAGCCGCTATGTCAACTTGCAGGCAATCGCCCTCAGTTCACTCGGTCCTTACCGCAAGAATTTGCCGCCCGGCGACCGGGCGAAGTTCAATCAGCTGGTCACCACCTACGCGGCGGCGCTGTTTGTCTGGTATGCCGATGATTTCAAGGGCCATGAGTTCGTTGTCGACAAGTCGACGGCGCAGGGCAATGCCACCCTTGTGGAAAGCAGCATTACCAGTTCCAAGTTTTCCAACGAACCGATCGTCTGGAAACTTGCGGGTTCTGGCGGTGGCTTCAAGGTCATTGACCTGAAGATCCGTGGCGTGTGGCTTTCAATCGCCATGCGCGATGCGTTCTCACGGGAACTGAAGAAGTCGAAGGGTGACTTTGATGAACTCTATGCGTTTCTGCGCGAAGCAGAAACGTGGTAGACTCACCAAAGGGGCCGAAGCGGCGTTACGCGGGCATTGGAAGGCAGAACCCAGACATGCAGAACATGCTGAATCGCCGGGCTGTGCTTTCGCTGCTTGCCGCAGCCGCTGCCACCGCGCCTGCCGGTGCCGCCGAGGAGCACCCCGCGGTTGGTTTTGTGCGGCAGGTCGCAAAGGAACTTCTGGCGGCCCATCGCCAGGGCACCACGCCGGCATTCCTTCGCGTCATCCAGCGTTATGCCGACGTGCCAGAGATTGCCGAGTATTCCCTGGGCAAATATTCCGACAAGCTCCAGAATACGCAGAAGCCGCGTTATCACCGGGCTGTTGCAACCTACATGGCGCGCGTCCTCTCCATGGGTTCGCGCGACTACACCGTCTCGAAGTATGAAGTTGGTGCAGCAAACCCCGGCAAGGACAAGGAAGTCGTCGTCACCAGCAGGGTCTACCTCGTGACGGGGCAGACCTATACGGTGGGCTGGAACCTTGTGATGCGTGGCGGCAAGTACAAGGTCCGCGACATCCGTGTGATCCTGTGGCTCATTCCCCAGCAGAAGAGTGAATTCGTGTCGTTCCTCAACAAGTACAACGGTGACATCAACCGGTTGATCCTGGCCCTGCTGGGCTGAAGCAATCCTTCCTTAAGCAGCCGCGGCGCATATCCCTTTGTGAAAGTTCCAAGGGAATGCCCAACTCCACCAGGTTTTTGCTACTCGCCAGCATTTTTCTCGTGTTAGCCGGCTGCTCGGGCAGCGGCCGCGATGCCCTCAACCTGTCGGACGATAGCGAAGGGCCTGCGCTGACCCCCCAAAGCTGCGATGTCGATCCACGGCAGTATGCCGACGCTCGCAAGATTGCAGACATCGACGATGGCGGAAGCTGCCGCGTGCGCCAGGCCTGGAACGTGAGCGCCATTGGCGGTGTCACGCTGAACAACGACGCCATCATGAATTGCAGCACCACACGAACGACATCCGTGTGGCTTGATCGCATTGTCCAGCCCGCCGCTGCCAAGGCCTTTGGCGAGAAAGTGGCCGCCATTGACGTGGCCGCCAGCTATGCCTGCCGGACGCGCAACAACGCGCGTGGTGCGAAACTCAGCGAACACGCCAGGGGCAACGCCATCGACGTTGCGGCCTTCGTGCTCGAAAGTGGCAGGCGCGTGACAGTCGAAGACGGCTGGAACGGCAAGCGCGACGAGAATGCCTTCCTGCGCCGCGTCCGCAGCGATGCCTGCGGGTTATTCTCCACGGTCCTCGGTCCCGGCAGTGACCGTTATCATCACAATCACTTGCACCTGGACTTGCAGCAGCGCCGCTCTGGTGGTTCTTACTGTCATTAAATCAATAGTTTACGCTTGGTATGCGACTCCATGGTCGAACTCTGCCAGCACCCGCCGTTGCAAATCAGGGGTGGCAAAGGCATATGAGCGCCTATGGAACAGGAACTTCGCAGACCGGAATATGCCCCGCGCAAGCATGACCGCGCTTCCAGCACATTCAGCTGCTTCATTGCCGCCGCCGGATTGACCCTCATGATGCTGTGCATGTTCGGTGCCGCAGCGGCTATTTCAGCTTGGGCAATTGCAAAATTGCTGGAACTGAATGACACCTTGCTGCTCATTCTTGTCGCGCTCAGCGAACTGCCGGTGATCTGGCTGGTGATATGGACTGCCGGACGCGCCTGGCACATGGAGCGCCGCCTTGCCTCCGGCAAGGACATGGATACGCCTGTGTTCAAGATGCTGCACTATTTCAAGGCCGGATCGGGGAGTGTTGGCTAAGCCCTCAAGTTGCGAGGGTAATGCCTTAGGAGCGGGTATTAGGAACTGATGTCACTCTGGGCCCGCCTTTCTGAAACAGTACAGACGATCACCACGTCACTTTCGTCCATGCTTGGCGGTGGTGAGACGGCACCGGAAAAGACCGTGGCCTTCACCATTGGCATGATTGCCCTTAGCGCAAAGATGGCGAAGGCAGATGGCGTCGTTACCAGGGACGAAATGAAAGCCTTCGAGGACGTCTTCCAGGTGCCCGAGAAGGACAAGGCTGCCGTGCAGCGTGTTTTCAATCTGGCCAAGCAGGACATCGCCGGTTTTGAAAGCTACGCCCAGAAGGTCGCGGATCTCTTCAATGACGGCGCGCATACACTTGAAAACGTGCTCGACGGTCTTTTTCACATCGCCAAGGCCGACGGCATCGTTCATCAGAACGAACTGAAATACCTCCAGCGCGTCAGTGAGATCTTCGGCTTCAAGGAAAAGGACTTTCTCCGCATCCGTGCCCGCCATGTCGTGATCGCCGACGACCCTTACGTGATCCTCGGCCTGCCAAGCGGGGCGTCCATGGCAGAGGTGAAGAAGCACTACCGCAAGCTGGCGCGCGAACTTCATCCCGACAAGCAGGTTGCGGGCGGCATGCCGGAGGAACTGGTGATCATTGCCAGTGACAGGCTGGCCCGCATCAACGCCGCCTACAACGAAATCGTGAAGGGAAGTGCGGCGTGAAAGGCTCGGCATTGCGCCATGAGCTGATGCCGTCACCCAATCACGAGCCTCGCAGGTTGGGCGTGGCGCCGACCATTCTTCTCCTCCACTACACGGGCATGGAAAGCGCTGCCGTCTCGCTGCAAAGGCTTTGTGACCCGGGGGCGAAAGTTTCCTGCCACTACCTGGTCGATGAGCAGGGCAAGATTGTCCAGATGGTGGACGAGGACGAAAGGGCATGGCACGCGGGCAGGGCTTCCTGGCGCGGCTTGACCGACATCAATTCGGCTTCGATCGGCATCGAGATCCAGAACATCGGCCACAATGGCGACTACCCGCCGTTCACGGACATTCAGATGGATGCCGTGGTCGCCCTGTGTGCGGATATCGTGCGGCGTAACAAGATCCGGCCTGAGATGGTCCTTGCACATTCCGATGTATCACCGGACAGGAAGGACGATCCCGGTGAGAAGTTTGACTGGCGCAGGCTGCATGAGGCGGGTGTCGGTGCATGGGTTGAGCCTGCGGCGGAAACCGTCGGCGCATCCTGCAAGCCCGGCGACAGCAGCCCGGAAGTGCGTAACCTGCAAGCTGCTCTGAATGGCTATGGCTATGACATTGCCCCGACCGGGCTCTACGACCACGCGACTGAATTGGTGGTGGTAGCATTCCAGCGGCATTTTCGGCCGTCGCGTGTTGATGGCGTGGCCGATCCATCGACCATTGCAACGCTCCAACACCTGATGAGGGAATTTCCGCTCAATCCTTCCGGCACAGCTTGAGAAGGCCGTCAACATCCGCACCATCGAGCGGATAGGCGCCCCTGTGGCCCTTGACGCGCAAGACCAACCTGTCGCTGGCCTTGATGGCCGGGAAAATCTTCGAGTTGACCTTGAGGGGGATTTCCAGGCTCGCGACACCACCTTCCGGACTGGCTGTGCCGGTACCCTGCAGATTGAATACCCGAGTTCCTGTCTCGATTCGGACCTTCACCTTGGAGTTGTTTTTCAAGTTGGTCCAAGTGACGGGGTAGAACATCGAAACCGAGTCGCCACCGATCTTGCACCAGAAGCTCAGGCCGACATCATCAGTCTCAGGCACGCCGAGAACCAGAAAGGCGTCCTCTCCCGTTGCATCCAGAGACCATTGCCGCTCCTGGGCTTGCGCGGGCAGCAACAATGCCATCAGCGCAATGGCAACATGTGTGGGAGACACTTTTCGCACTTGATCCGGTCCTGCTAGGGGGTTCTCCATGGCAGAATACCCTGCGCCCGCCAAGTGAGGAAAGCTGAATGTCTGCAGATGTGATCGTGTTGAATGGCGCAGTGCTCACTCAGGACGCCGCCAAACCCAGGGCCGAAGCCGTGGCACTCACCGGCGACAGGATCGTTGCCGTTGGCAGGACTATCGACATCGCCAAGCTCAAGGGCCGGAAGACCAAAGTGCTCGATGCCGATGGCGCCACCGTTCTTCCCGGCTTCATCGAAGGGCACATGCATCTCTTTGGCGGCGCTGTCGATCTGGGCCTGCCCAACCTTGAAGGCCGGAATGGCGTGCCGGCGCTGGCCAAGGTCATCAGCGACTACACGGCAAGGAACCCGGGCGAGGGCCTGCTCATCGCCCAGCAACTGAGTTACGTCGCCATGGACAATGGCCGGCCAGCGACCCGGCACGACCTCGACAAGGTCAGCCCGGAACGGCCGCTGCTCGCCTATGCGGCCGACCATCACACCGCCTGGGCGAACACGCGCGCCCTTGAACTCGCGGGAATCATCAATGGCCGCACCCTGATCCCCGGGCATGAAATCGTCATGGGGCCGGACGGCAAGGCGAGCGGCGAACTTCGTGAGCCTTTGGCCATCGCCCCCGTCCTCGCACTCAGTGATGTCTACAAGAGGCCGCGCCTCGGCCTTGAAGGACACGAGCCCGAACCGCACCCGTCTGATCGCGAATTTGAAGCAGACCTTGCAATCATCAGGAGGGGCCTTGCCCACCTGGCGAGCCATGGCGTGACCTCCTTCCACAACATGGATGGCAACATCTACACCATGCAGCTTCTGGCGACGCTGGAACGCCGGGGCGAACTGACGGCGCGTGGCCGCGTTCCGTTTCACTTCAAGCCATTCATGGGCGAAAGCGCCCTCGAACGTGCCCGCCTCATGACCCTTGGCTACAGCTCGGCCTGGCTCAAGTCGGGCATGGTGAAAATGTTCATGGACGGCGTCGTCGATAGCGGCACGGCGGTCATGCTGGACGATTATCCCGACCGTGCCGGCTGGCGCGGTGATCCGCTGTTTTCACAGGAGCAGTTCAACCGCGTTGCGACGGCCGCTGACAGACTTGGCATGCAGATCGCTGTCCATGCCATTGGCGATGGCGCCGTGCGTATGGTGTTGAAGGGCTACCAGGCGGCGCGCAAGGCCAATGGCGTGCGTGATTCCCGGCACCGGGTCGAGCATATCGAAGTGCACCATCCCGATGACCTGAAGCTCTTCAAGTCGCTCGACGTCATTGCCTCGATGCAGACATGCCATGCTCCGGGCTGTTCCGGGCTTCCGCTCGAGCCGACATTGAGCAAGATCGGCCGGGCAAAGTGGCCCCACGCATATGCCTGGGCGACCATGCGCAAGAAGGGCATACCCCTGGTTTTCGGGACTGACTGGCCCGTCTCGGACATCAACCCCATGCGGGCGATCCATTCCGGCGTCACGCGCAAGGCATGGGCAGCGGATGTTCCCGATCAACGGCAGTCGCTGGCCGATGCGCTGGCGAGCTATACGCGGCTTGGTGCCTATGCTGAGTTTGCCGAGAAGCTTAAGGGAATGCTGCGCAAGAATTTTCTCGCGGATGTCGTCATGCTTGACCGCAACATTGCGGAAATTGCGCCCGACGATCTCCAGCATGTGAAGGTCCGTGCCACCATTGCAGGCGGACGCCTGGTCTACGGCAGTTAGACAAGTGCACCCGGTTCAGTGGGGCCGTTCACCTTGCTTTTCGAGATAGTCGGTCAGCAGCTTCACGTTTCGGACATTGGACTTGAAGAACAGGTCAAGGATGTCGCCGATCACCGGCACACTGCCGACGCCAAAATCGATGCCGGTGTTTGCCGCCATCTTCACGAGCAGTGCGGGCGGTGCCCCAAGTTGCCGCGCCAGGTGGAGCGTATAGATGCCGACGACGAGGTTGACCGTGTCGCCGGCTCCCGGAACGAGGCCCAACACCGAATCCATGCCGAAGCGCCAGCGCGTGAACGGAATGCCCCAGGCCTTGTCCATGGTCCGCGCAATGCGCTGCAGGCGGGCCAGTTTCCTGGCGCGCTCGGCGGCTGAAAGTTTTGTCGTGGTGCTCATCATCCCTACCTTCGGCGCGCATAGATGGTGTGCTGCAACCGCGATTCAAGGATTAGTTGACCCGCGACGGTTACGCTCCTATCTCGAACCCGCCAGTCGGCCGGACGACCGCTGCCGCAATCTCCGAAAGGAGGCGGTGGAGGAAAGTCCGGGCTCCGCGGGATAACGGTGCCGGATAACGTCCGGCGGGGGTGACCCCAGGGAAAGTGCCACAGAGAACAGACCGCCGGGTTCAGCCCGGCAAGGGTGAAACGGTGCGGTAAGAGCGCACCGCGCTGACGGTAACGCCAGCGGCAGGGCAAACCCCACCGGGAGCAAGACCGAATAGGGGCCACATGACCGCCGCAAGGCGGCCAAGGCGTTTCCGGCCCGTGGCCCGGGTAGGTTGCATGAAGCGTCCGGCAACGGACGCTCCAGATGAATGGTCGTCCTGTTCCTCGGAACAGACAGAACCCGGCTTACAGGCCGGCTGGCATCTCACCC
>CAZUKI010000111.1:0-8699 GCA_964620785.1 uncultured Aestuariivirga sp. | reverse complement strand
GCTCCTACGTGCTCGACCAGTCGCGCATCAAGGACCTCAGAACCAATTTCGAAACCGGCAACACGCAAAAGGTGCTCGACGGCTACCTCGACGACTTCATCGAGGCCAGCCTGAAGCAGGGCGTGTGATGAAGGGCCCGCTGGTCATCGCGTTGTTGGTTGCAGTCACCGGGCAGGTGCTCTATCACGTGACCCAGAAGATGGTTGCGCCGGGCGCACACCCGGTGTTGTCCCTGGTCGCCTTCTACATCGTTGCCGCGCTGGCGACCCTGCCGCTGTTCTGGATGTTTCCAATGGCTACCCCCGTGGCCGAGGAAATCGGCAAGCTCAACTGGGCGGTGGCCGGTGTCGCGGTCAGCATCGTGCTGATCGAAATCGGCTTCCTGTTGGCATACCGCGCCGGTGGCGAACTTTCCTCCGCCTTCGTGATGACCGCCGCCGTGGTCGCCGTCTCGACCCTGGTGCTCGGCGTGCTGGCCTTCAACGAATCCGTCAGCATGGCCAAGATCGCCGGCATTGCGCTCTGCCTGGCCGGCATCGGCCTGATCAGCGGCCGCCTTTCCTAATCCCTCCCTAGCATCCTCCATCGCCATGACCGAACCCACCACCCCACCCGTCGACGAAAGCCACGTCATTGCCGAGCGGCGCGCCAAGCTCACGGCCCTGCGCCAGAGCGCACCGAACGGCATCGCGTTTCCCAATGACTTCCGCCCGGAGCACCTCGCCGCGGACCTGCACGCCGCGCACGGCGGCAAGACCAAGGAAGACTTCGACGCCGCGCCGCACGCCGACGTCAAGGTGGCCGGCCGCATCATGCTGAAGCGCCTGATGGGCAAGGCGGCCTTCGTCACCATCCAGGATTCCACCGCACGCCTCCAGCTGTATGTGAAGAAGGACGAGGTGGGCGAGGAGGCGTTCGAGGCGTTCAAGAAGTTCGACCTCGGCGACATCGTCGGTGCGGAGGGCTACATGTTCCGCACCAACAGCAACGAACTCTCGGTGCACGTGAAGGCCATCCGCCTGATCACCAAGTCGGTGCGCCCGCTGCCGGAAAAATTCCACGGCCTCACCGACACCGAGCAGCGCTACCGCATGCGTTACGTGGACCTCATGGTCAATCCCGAAGTGCGCGAGACCTTCGTGGTGCGCTCGAAGGTGGTGCAGTCCATCCGCGAGTTCATGGTCAAGGCCGGCTATCTCGAAGTCGAGACGCCGATGATGCACCCCATCCCGGGTGGCGCGGCGGCGCGGCCGTTCAAGACCCACCACAACGCGCTGGACATGGAGCTTTACCTGCGCATTGCGCCGGAGCTCTACCTGAAGCGCCTGGTGGTGGGCGGACTCGAGCGCGTGTTCGAAATCAACCGCAATTTCCGCAATGAGGGCATGAGCGTCCGCCACAACCCCGAGTTCACCATGATGGAGTTCTACATCGCCTGGCGCGACTACGAGCACCTCATGGCGTTCACCGAGGACCTGTTGCGCGACGTGGCGCGGCGCGTGCTCGGCAAGACCGTGGTGACCTACGGCGATCACACCATCGACTTCGGCAAGCCGTTCGACCGCCTGACCATGATCGAGGCGGTGAAGAAATACGCGCCGGAACTGGCGGGCATCGACTTCAACGACAAGGCGATCTTGATCAAGCACATCCACGCCGCCGGCGAAGGTGCGAAGCAAACCGACACCATCGGCACGCTGCAGCTGAAGCTGTTCGAGGCAGTGGCCGAGTCGAAACTCATCCAGCCGACGTTCCTGATCGCCTACCCGGCCGAGACATCGCCGCTGTCGCGCCGCAACGACGCCAACCCGGCGATCTGCGACCGCTTCGAACTGTTCATCGCCGGCCGCGAGATCGCCAACGGCTTTTCGGAATTGAATGACCCGGAAGACCAGGCCGAACGCTTCATGGACCAGGTCCGGCAGAAGGACGCCGGCGACGCCGAGGCCATGCACTACGACGCCGACTATGTGCGCGCGCTCGAATACGGCATGCCACCGACCGCCGGCGAGGGCATCGGCATCGACCGCCTGGTGATGCTGCTGACCAACTCGCCGTCGATCCGCGACGTGATCCTGTTCCCGCAAATGCGGCCCGGCGATTTGTAAACGAATCAGGGCTCCGGCGCGTTATGCAATGCTATGATGTTCATGGAATTTGAATCACCGTATCGAAAGGAGATCACATGAAATCGATCGCTACATTGCTCGCCGCAGGATTGCTCGTTGCGGCAGGTCACGCGGCTGCCGCATGTGACAACTGCGGTTCCGTCATCGAGATGAAGACTGTGGAAGTCAAGGGCGAAGGTTCCGGCGTGGGCGCCGTGGCCGGCGGCGTGCTCGGCGGCGTACTCGGCCACCAGGTGGGCGGCGGACGCGGCAAGGACGTCGCGACAGTGGCCGGTGCCGTGGGGGGCGCCTACGCGGGCCACCAGGTCGAAAAGAACGTGAAGAAAAAGACGCAGTACCAGGTGATCGTGAAGCTGGAGAACGGCACCACGCGCACCTTCACCTACAACGCCGCCTCGGCATTCAAGGTGGGCGACAAGATCAAGGTGGAAAACAACAAGCTCGTGCGGCTGTAATTGTCACGATGCACCGGAAAAGGCCCGCTTCGGCGGGCTTTTTCTTTGGGCCGCCCGCGCCGTTCTGCCCGGCAAGAACTCAATCGAGGTCGATTACCAATTGTGGCCGTACACGCTGCGGCTGTCCCGCAATGGGCGCCGGGATCGAACCTGTTGTCCGCGCCCCGCAGGCGCGGTAGAACGGCAGCGCAAATGGATCTGAATCGATCTGGATCGCCGCGAGACCCAAGCTGCGCGCATGATCGCAACTGGCCTGCAGCAGCAGGCGCCCGATGCCGCGCCGCATGTGGCGCGGATCCACCCACAGATGCAGCAATTGTGCTTGCCCGCCGGTGATTTCCAGCTGAAGGACTCCCGCCGGCACACCCACGGATTCTGCGACAACGGTCCAGTGCCGTTGGATCGATTCGACATCGATCGTGAGGTCGTCCCTCCACGCGGCGATCTGTTCGTCGGTGTAACCCCAGTGGGATTTGGCCAGCAGCGCCAACTGCGTCAAGCGGCCGGCGTCCGCCGGCGCGGCCATTCTCAGGATCGTATTCATGCAGGCGCCACACCGGCGAGAAAATCGAGCACGTGGCGCGCCACGGCGTCCGGGGCTTCCACCTGCGGATAGTGGCCGATGCCGGGCAACTCCACGATGGCCCCCTTGCCCACCACCTCCCGCCAGCGCGCCACCATGTGCGCGCCGGAAATCGGGTCCGCGGACCCGTTGATCAGCGCCAACGGACAGCGGGCATCCACCAGCGCGCCCACCCAACGCTGCCGGTTTGCCTGGCGCTCCGGGATATAGCCGATCAAACGATGCATCAGTCGATGGCCGCCGTTTTCGCGGATCAACGCCCAGAATGCATCGAGGTCGTCCCTTGAGGGAGGCGTTTCGGGGCCGAAGATTTCGGTCATTGAACGCTCGAACTTGGCGCGGTTGAACGCCAGGCCCAGCAGCGGGCCGGCCGGCGTCAGCAGCAGGCGCTGGATCAGCACGGGGCGATGGGTTTCCGGGAACAGGCCGCCGTTGAGCAGGATCGCGCTGGAGATCCTTCGCTGCGCCCTGGCGTTGTCGCGGGCCAACAGTTCCTGGGCGACGGTGTCGCCGTAATCGTGCGACAACATGTGAAATGATTCCACGCCGCACCCTTGCAGGACCCCTTCCACCAGATCAGCCTGTTCGGCAATCGAATAGTTGTGCCCGCGCGGTTTGCTGGAAAAGCCGAATCCAAGCAGATCCATAGTCACCAGGCGGAAACGCTGCCCCAGAGGTTCCCACAAGGGCGACCAGTCCCAACTCGCGGTCGGGAATCCGTGGATCAGCACGAGGACCGGCCAGGCCCGGGCGGGCGGCTGGTCAAAGGCCGAGTCGCGAACGAAGATGCGATGCCCGAGGAGATCGACAAAGCGGCCCGCCGCCCGCCACTCGGCCAAGCGCGTCACCTTGCCTCCAAAGCGCGGTGCGCCCGCTGCTCCAAACCGGCCGCCGGTGCGTCTATTCGAGTTTTTCCTTCGCCGACTCGATGTCCAGGACCTCCATGGCATCGCGCGCCTTCAGCTTGATGGCCTTTTCGTAGAGTGCCACCGCCTTGTCCTCGCCCTTGTCGCCCAGCAGCATCATCAGCCCGTTGCCGTACTCAATGTGCGCGATCGGCGACGCCGGGTTGAGCTTGATGGCCTTTTCGTAGTGTTCGATGGCGGCGTCCTTGTTCGCCCCGTACGTGAGCTTGCCGATCATGGCACCGACCTTGTCGATGATCTCGGCGTGATAGGCACCCATCGCCGTGTGCGCGTCGGCATGCTTGGGATCGAGCTTGAGCGCGGCCTCCAACGCCGCCTTGATCTTCCCCCCGTAGCCTTCCTTCAGCGCCTTGACCACGGAAATGCTCTGGCTGTAACGGCCGGCCGCGTAGGCGTATTGGTAATGTGCGTTGGCGTTCTTCGGGTCCTTCTTCATCAAGGCTTCCGCCATCGACATCGCGTCCTGGAACAGCTTGACCTTGGCAGCGTCCTTTTTTTCCAGGTGCGTGGCGTAGATCGAGGTGGCTTTGATGGCCACGCTGGCGCCCTCGCCTTTCTCCGCCGCTTCCGCAAAGTTTCCGGCGTGAAACGCGCGCCAGGCCTCCTGCAGTGACGCATCCTTCGGGAACGCCTCGCCATCGCCCTTATGCAGGGCGTCCCAGGCCTTCTTCAGCGCCTCGCCCGCGTACGTGATGCCCTTGGGATCGTGCGGATACTTGTTCCATTTGGCCATGCGGTTCTCCTTGTCGCTCAGGAATTGTAGTTGCTCATCAGGTGGTCGAGATGCGCGCGCGCCGAGCCGCGCGTGAACGGCGCGATCAGCGCCATCACCTGCGCCACCCCGCGCGACAGGTGCTCACCTTGCACCGTCTCGGCCTGCAGGCGGTTCAGGCGCGGCGCGCTCAGGTGCTCGTAATTGAGCCAGAACGTGGCCACCACCAGCACATTTTCGGCCAGCGCCTGGATCTCTGCGGAGTTTGCCTTCATGGCATTGAGCCCGGCGAGCGCCTCGCACAAGTTGATGATGGCGCTGCGCTTGTGGCTCACGATGATGTTGAAGTGGGACTTGAGCTTGGCGTCGCGCGCGAGGAGATCGTTGAGGTTGCGGTACAGGAAGCGGTACGCCCAGATGCGCTCGAACATGAGGTGCAGGTAGAGCCACAGGTCTTCCATCGCGCTCGCCGCATCGGTGACCGGGCTGGGCTCGATGTCGATCGACTTCTCGAACTGCGCGAACAAGTGGTGGATGATTTCATCCTTGTTGCGGAAGTGGTAGTAGAGGTTGCCCGGGCTGATGTTGAGCTCGTCCGCAATGTGTCCCGTGGTGACGTGCGCATCGCCGCGCTGGTTGAACAGCTCGAGGCTGGTGGACAGGATGCGCTCGCGGGTCCGCTCGGAACGGGACAGCGGTCGGTCTGGCGGGGGGCTCATGCGGGAATTATTGCATTGCCGGGCGCCCGCCTCACGCGGTCCGTACGCCGGGAATGCTGGATGGGCGGCGCCCGGCCGGGCGGCATCCGTGTCACCACAAGTATTGCGGGCACGCGGGCCCGAACTTGTCTAGGCCGCCTTGCGCCGGCTCACGAATTTTTCGAGATCGGCAATCGCGTCGCCAAGATCGATTTCGGCGTCCTTCAGGTTCTGCTTGGCGGTCGGCTTCGAGCGCCGCGCAAGGCGCTGGTCGAGCGTGCGGGATTCATCCCTCAGCGCGGCCAAATCCATGCAGATGCCGTATTTCGCCAGCACCGGCTCCAATTCATGGCGGCGGGTCAGGAGGTCCTTGCGCGTCTTCTGGTAGGCGTGTTCGCACACCCGCCGGCGCGTGGCGTAGCTGAACAGGTTGGTGAAAAACATTTCGGCATCGTCGCTGGTCGGCTCGAACAGGACCACGTCGGCGTTCTCGTATTGGGTGACGTACTTCTGCAGGCCCACGTGCATGCGCGAGTGGATGATGGAGCGGAAGGTTTGTGACAACACCGTCGGCAATCCCCCCTCGACGAGCTTTTCCAGTTCCTGCCTGCCGCGCCGTTTGGCACGGTTGGCATCGAAAGGCACCAGCGGGTTCACGCACAGCACCAGGCGCGCACCTTCCTCGAGCGCGACGGACGCATTGAGCGTCTTCTTGAGCGCGCCATCGACGTAATAGTGCCCGTCTATTTCCACCGGCGGAAACAGCCCGGGCAACGCGGCGGAGGCCTGCACGGCTTGCGAGATCGGCACGTGGTCCAGTCCGGGGCCGCCAAAGCGCACAGATTCCCCGGTATCGAGGTCCGTCGCAATGGAAAACAGCTTGTGCTTGAGCTGGCGGAAATCGTCGGTGCACCCTGGCTCGCTGAATGCGGCATGCAGGTACTTGCGCACCGAATCGTTGTCGAACAACCCGGTGGGCAATGCGCGCGACAGCGCGGCAAAGCTTTCCAGCGCGCTTCCGCGGAACGGATTGGTTAGGTAGCGCCACAGCGCGCGCAGGAACAGCGGCGGCACGGTCTTGGCGCGGCGCCAGTACTCGCGGTAGGCCGGGCGCAGGAATACTTCCGGCTTGAGCGCGCCGATCTTGTTGTTGGCGGACTTGTTTTCGATGAAGAGCTTGAAGATGTCGTTGGGCTTGAGGCCGTTGGCCAGCCCGGCCGTGATGACACTGCCCGCGGAGACGCCGACATAGACATCCATGTCGTTGAGGTCGAGCCCGATGAGCGACTCATCGAGCGCCACCAGCACGCCCACTTCATACATCGCCCCCAGCGGGCCGCCGCCGGCCAGCGCCAGTCCACGCTTGAGGCGGGGGGCCGCCTTCTTCGTGCGCGGCTTTGCCGGTTGCGCCGCTCTTGCTTGCGAATCCGGCGCGACAGGCTGGGGCTTGATCAGGCGGGCCATCGAGGGTTTCCTGGTGCTTCGTTTGCTCGGGTATGTTCAACGCGACAATGGGGCCTCCTTGCGGTGGGCCCCATTGTCTTTTTTTGCTCGCAGATTCTGCCCGGAAATTCCGGGTCGGAACGAAACGATTACACGCGAACGCCGCGCTTGTTGAGCTGGGTCAACGCCTTCTGCAGCTCGCCCATGCGCGCCTGCAATTCGCGCACATTCTGCGCGCTGGGGATGCCGAACGTGTTCAGCGTGCGGGCCACGCGCGCCTCGAAGACCTGCTCGATGCGGGTGATGCTTTCCTTGGCGTTGGCATTGGCGGCATTGAGCGTGCCGGTCACGTTCTTCTTGAACGCCTTTTGCTGCTTGGCCGCAAAGGCCTGGACTTCCTTGGCCACTTCGCGCGCCTTGGCTTCAGCCTGCTTTTGCACTTCCGTCTGCATCTTCTGGCCTTCCTTCACGAACACGTTCGCCTTGCCCAGCAGGTTCTGCGCGGTCTCGGCGGTGATCTGGGACAGGCGCTCGGTCTCGTGCGCGATTGCGCCGTAGATCTTGAGGGCTTCGCCTTGGGCCTTTTTCGCGGCGCCGAGGCCGGCCAGGACGACTTTGTGCGCCACGCCGCCTTCCACGGGAACGGCCTTCGCCGTGGCCTTGCGAACCACGCGCTTGGGCGCTGCGGCCTTCTTCGTCACTTTCTTGACGGTCTTGCTGGTCTTGCGGGTTGCCATGTGAGACTCCTGAACGGTGAGAGGGATACTGACCCGAGTCTAGGCGCGCCTTTTAGAGCGTTCACACTAAAGGCCGGCATGATTTCGTGCGGTTTGTGCGGCGCAGCACGGGTGCGGTGTTGCGTGGTTGCCCGCGCTCGATTGATGGCCCTTGGCAAAGACCGGTAAGATTCAGCCAGACTCGCCTTTCCCCCAAAAAACACAATATTCCCAAGAGGACCCCGCCATGACCTATTTCGTGACCGGTGCCACCGGCTTCATCGGCAAATTCCTGGTGCAAAACCTGCTCAAGCGCGAAGGCACCATCTTCGTGCTGGTGCGCAAGGAATCGGTGAAAAAGCTCGAGAAGATTTATCCCTGGTGGGGCCTGGACGCGAGCCAGAAGCGCATCGTGCCGGTGGTGGGAGACCTCGGCAAGGCGAAGCTTGGCATTTCCGCCGCGGACATGACCAAGATGAAGGGCAAGATCAAGCACTTGTTCCACCTGGCGGCCATCTATGACCTGTCCGCCGACGCGGAGAGTCAGCGCGTGGCCAACATCGACGGCACGCGCAACGCCGTCGAGTTTGCCGAGGCCGTGAAGGCCGGATGCTTCCACCACACCTCGTCCATCGCCGCGGCCGGCTTGTATGACGGCACCTTCCGCGAAGACATGTTCGAGGAAGCGGAAGAACTTGACCACCCCTACTTCCGCACCAAGCACGATTCCGAGGGCATCGTTCGTAACGAGTGCAAGACGCCGTGGCGCGTCTACCGGCCCGGTATGGTGGTCGGCCACTCGAAGACCGGCGAGATCGACAAGATCGACGGGCCGTACTACTTCTTCAAGCTGATCCAGAAGATGCGCGACATGCTGCCCAAGTGGATGCCGACGGTCGGCATCGAGGGCGGCCGCATCAATGTGATCCCGGTCGATTACGTGGTCGACGCAATGGACCACATCGCGCACAAAAAGGGCCTTGACGGTGCCTGCTTCCACCTGACCGACCCGGAGCCGATGCGCATCGGCGAGATCC
>CAZUKI010000110.1:1473-8882 GCA_964620785.1 uncultured Aestuariivirga sp. | reverse complement strand
CCAAGGGTGCGCTCGTCGAAGTGAACTCTGAAACCGACTTCGTGGCCCGCAACGAAAAATTCCAGGCCATGGTGGCCGAGATTTCCAAGCTGGCGCTCGAGGCAGATGGAAATTCCGAAAAGCTCAAGACCCTGAAGTTCCCGGGCTCGAGCCACGATGTTGCAGCCTATGTGGCCGAGCAGGTGGCAACCATCGGCGAGAACATGACGGTGCGCCGCACCGCTGCGCTCTCCGTGTCTGATGGTGTTGTTGCAACCTACGTCCACAACCAGGCTGCGCCCGGCATGGGCAAGATCGGCGTGCTTGTCGCGCTGGAAGGTGCCGGCAAGAAGGATGAGTTGAATGCCTTCGGCCGCATGCTGGCGATGCATGTCGCCGCCACCAACCCGGTTGCCTTGGACCTCGCTTCGGTTCCAGCCGATGTGCTGGCCCGCGAGAAGGCGATCCTCGAGGAGAAGAATTCCGGCAAGCCCGCGAACGTGATGGAGAAGATCATCGCCTCCGGCCTCAAGTCATATGCCAAGGAAAACTGCCTCCTCGAGCAGGCCTATGTCCATGACGGCGCCAAGACGGTCGCCCAGGCCGTTGCCGAAGCCGCCAACAAGTCTGGCGCGCCGATGGTGCTCAAGGGCTTCTCGCGCATGCAGCTTGGTGAAGGCATCGACAAGGGCGCCGATGATTTCGCTGCCGAGGTCGCGAAACTGTCCGGCAACTGAGCGCCACGCAAATTTTGGATTGAGAAGGCCCGGCCGTCTGCCGGGCCTTTTCTGTTAGCGCTTGCCGAACACCGGCCTTGCGTTGCCGGCCAGCGCCGGTGCCCGTCCAGGCGACGGTTGGGCCGAAGTTTCCACCGTCGTCGGCATTCGTGACGCATAGGCACGAAAATAGTCGTCATCGAGCCTGTCAAATGAGTTGCCGGCACGGCTCGCTGCAAGCCCGTTAACTTCCCGAGCCCGTGCTGGCCCCAGCGCTGGACCCCAAGAATTGTCTGTATCCTCGCCTCTGCAGAAGCCACATTCGATCAACACCCAGAACACGCCGATGAGCGGCACGAAAAGCATCAGACACCAGAAACCACTCTTGCCGCGGTCGTGGTAGCGTTGGATGATGGATGAGAAATTGATCCATGTGCCGAGAACAATGCTCACGGCTATCACTTCGAACCTGGTACCGCCCAAGGCTAGGCCAAGGTTCCCGGATGTTGCGGCGGGAGTCGTGGCTGCAAGCCAGAGCGGCAAACCTACGCCAACTAGAAAAATGAAAGGCAAGCAGATGATCTGCGCCAACCACCATGTTCCGCGGCCGATTCTGCCGCGGAAGCCGAAGAATTTCGAAATCGTGGACTCCTCCCTGTCGCCGTGGTCGAGTATGGAGACGGCGGGCTAAACCGCCGTTAAGCGGTTGACACAAAAGCTGGTCGCGGTTCTAACGAAACACTTACCCATTCGTAGAAGTGGCTGACACAGCAAGACGAATCGCCGTTGAACGGCTATCTGGAAACGACCAAGGGCAGGGCAAATTCGGGGCAAATGTGATGGCAAAGCCGGCATACAAGCGCATTCTCCTCAAGATCTCCGGTGAAGTGCTCATGGGACCGCAGGCCTTCGGCATTGACCTCGCAACCGTGGGGCGGATTGCCGATGAGGTGATCGCCGCCCAGAAAACCGGCGCCCAGGTGGCATTGGTGATTGGCGGCGGCAACATCTTCCGGGGCATCGCGGGTGCAGCAAAGGGCATGGAACGCGTTTCCGCCGACCACATGGGGATCATGGCAACGGTCATGAACGCCCTGGCCATGCAGGGCGTGCTGGCGGGCAAGGGCTGCGAGGCGCGCGTGCTTTCGGCGATCTCGATGCCCACTGTCTGCGAAACCTATTCCGCCGCCAGGGGCAGGCATCTGCTCGACGAGGGCAGGGTGGTGATCTGCGCCGGCGGGACCGGCCTTCCTTTCTTCACAACTGACACGGGTGCCGCCCTGCGCGCCGCCGAATTGCAGTGTGCGGCCATCTTCAAGGGCACCAGCGTCGATGGCGTCTATGCCGCAGACCCCAAGACCACGCCGGGGGCAAAGCGCTTTGATACAATCACTTTCGACCAGGTGCTGGCCCAGAACCTCAAGATCATGGACGCAACCGCCATCGCCCTGGCCCGTGACAACAACGTGCCGGTCGTTGTATTTTCAATCCGTGAAGCCGGCAATGTTGCCGCTGTGCTGCAGGGCAAGGGCCGCTTCACGACAGTGACGAAGAATTGACCACGAACGCCACAGGAAACGCCGATGTCTGCCCCAGCTCCCTATAACTCCCAGGATTTGAAACGCCGCATGCATGGCGCTGTCGAGGCCCTCAAGCATGACTTCGGCGGCCTGCGCACTGGCCGCGCTTCGGCAAGCCTGCTCGACCCTATCCATGTTGACGCCTATGGCGCCTCCATGCCGCTCAACCAGGTGGCATCGGTTGCCGTGCCGGAACCCCGCCTCCTGCAGATCAACGTCTGGGACAAGGGCCTGGTCATTGCTGTTGAGAAGGCCATCCACGCCTCGAACCTCGGCCTCAATCCGCAAACGGAAGGCCAGGTGATCCGCCTGCGCATGCCCGACCTGACTCAGGACCGCCGCAAGGAACTGGTCAAGGTTGCCCATCAATATGCCGAGAAGGCCAAGGTCGCCGTGCGCAACGTCAGGCGTGACGGCATGGAACAGCTGAAGTCCCTCGAGAAGGCCCATCAGATCAGCGAGGACGAGCACAAGAACAAGGCTGATGAAGTCCAGAAGTTCACCGACGACACGACCAAGGACATCGATGCTGCCTTGAAGGTCAAGGAAGCCGAAATCATGCAGGTGTGATGGCGCAACGCCATGCCTCAAAACCCCATCCTCAAGCCGCCGCGCCACGTCGCCATCATCATGGATGGCAATGGCCGTTGGGCGAGCGAGCGCGGCCTTCCGCGCACGGCGGGGCACAAGCAGGGCATTGAAGCGGTGCGCCGCACCGTGAAGGCGGCGGACCAGTTGGGCATCCAATATCTGACGATCTATTCCTTCTCGACCGAGAACTGGTCGCGGCCCAAGGCGGAAGTGACCTTCCTGCTTGAGTTGCTGCGCCGCTTCATCCGCCAGGATGTAGCCGAGCTTCATGCCAATGGCGTGTGCATCAAGGTCATAGGCCAACGCGCCGATCTTGAGCCTTCGATGGTGAGGCTGCTTGAAGATGCCGAGGCACTGACCCGTGACAACAAGGGCCTGACGTTGCAGGTGGCCTTCAACTACGGCAGCCGCCAGGAAATTGCCCGGGCTGCCGCGCGGCTGGGCGACGACATGCGGGCGGGCAAGATTGCCGCCGCGGACGTTACTCCAGAGTTGCTTGCGGGCTATCTTGACACCGCTGGCGTTCCTGATCCCGACCTTCTGATCCGCACCGGCGGCGAGGAACGCATTTCGAACTTCCTGCTCTGGCAATGCGCTTACGCCGAGTTTGTGTTCCTTCCGGAATACTGGCCGGATTTCAATGAAGCCTCGCTGCACCGTGCCATCGCCGAGTTTCAGGAGCGCGAACGCCGCTTCGGCGGCCTCAAGGCATCGGCATGAGCGAGACCGCCGCGCCTTCAGGACAAAAACCTGCCGTTGCACAGGGGCGCTGGGCCGACCTTGGCATCAGGGCATTGTCTGCAGCGCTTCTCATTCCGGCGGTGCTGCTCGATGTCTGGCAGGGACATATCTGGTTCGAGATCTTCATGGCCTTCTTCGGCATCCTGATCGCCCATGAATGGAGCAATATCGTTCACAGGAGCAATTCGGCGCAGTTCGCGTTGATGTCTGCCGCGGCCCTCGTTGCGGCTTTCCTGCCAAAGGAGATTGGCATCCTGCCGACCTTTGGTGTGGTGCTGATGTTGACGGCGATCAGCGTCTTTGTTGCCTCGACGGTGGAAGGCGAGAAACCCGTCTGGGCCTATGTCGGCGTCCCTTATGTTGCCATTCCGGTGATGAGCCTCGTTCTGTTGCGCAGCGACGCGCAGTGGGGCGTTCACGCCATTCTGTGGCTGCTGCTGCTCGTCTGGGCCACTGACACATTCGCCTATTTCACCGGGCGCGCCGTCGGCGGACCCAAGCTTGCCCCACGGTTTTCCCCCAGCAAGACCTGGGCGGGGCTTGTGGGCGGCATGGCGGGTGCGGCGGCCGTGTCGGCGATCTATGCCCAGGCGCTTCTCGTGGCCGTTGTGCCGCTGGCCATTGTTGGTGCCACGCTTGCCGTCATTGCGCAGATTGGCGACATTCTCGAAAGCGCTCTGAAGCGGCACTATGGCGTGAAGGATTCCGGCACGCTCATTCCGGGCCACGGTGGCGTGATGGATCGCGTGGACGGGTTGGTGATGGCAGGGGTTGCCGCTGCTCTCATCGGATTTGCCCGGCAGCCAGAGGCGCTGGCCCAGGGCTTGCTGCACTGGTAGTTGACCAGAAGGGCCGAGCAATTCCGCTGTGCTGGTAACCATTCTGCCGGATATTTCGCGCCGCGCTGCCGGATTGTGGTTAAGTTTTTCTTAAAATCAGCGCATTTGCCGGGCAGGGGACCCGGGAAGGCGCCAGGTGAGGCAGAGGCAAGGTCATGTTTGAGGAAGTATTGAATAGTTCTCCGGTCGCGGCGGTGTTCTACCTGCTGTCGTTTGTCGTCGCATTGTCGATCATCGTCTTCGTGCACGAGTTCGGCCACTTCATTGTTGGCCGTTGGTGCGGAGCGAATGTTGAGGTCTTTTCGCTGGGCTTCGGCCGTGAACTGTTCGGATTTACCGACAAGAAGGGAACGCGCTGGAAGTTCTGTCTCTGGCCATTGGGCGGCTATGTGCGTTTCGAGGGCGATGCCAATGCCGCCAGCAAGCCCGACTTCGAACAGGCGAAGGCGCCATCACCAACCAGTTTTCATGGGCGTCCGCTGCTGCAGCGCGCGGCAATCGTGTTTGCCGGCCCGCTTGCCAATTTCATCCTGGCGATTGCGATTTTCTGGGGCGCCTTCGCGCTGATTGGCGAACCCTACTTCGAGCCGGTTGTGGATGAGGTGCGTGCCGGTTCTGCTGCTGAGAAGGCGGGTATCAAGGCCGGTGATCGTGTCATTAGTGTTGGTGGCGAGGATATGACTTCCTTTGAGGATATCCGCAGAGCCGTCTGGCTTCATGCCGGGGAAGAACTCGACGTTGTGTTGCAACGTGCTGGTCAGGACATCGCCTTGAAGGTGATTCCCGACACAGTCGAGGAACCCGACAGTTTTGGCGGCACCATGAAGCTCGGCGTCCTTGGCGTCGTCAACACGGTGCAGGCGGGTGAACCGCTCAGCCGCACCTACTCGCCAGTTGCGGCCTTGTCGCGCTCGGTGGAGCAGACCAAGTATGTCGTCGTCACCACCTTCAGGTTCCTGGGCAAGATCGTGCTCGGTGACCAGAGCATCAAGCAGATCGGCGGACCCGGCTCGATTGCCAAGGGAGCAGGGGATGCAGCCAAGGGTGGCGTGCTGGCCTTCGCCTTGTTTCTGGGGCTTCTCAGCGTCAGTATCGGACTTATTAACCTCTTTCCTGTTCCTATGCTCGATGGTGGGCATCTGGCGTTTTACGCAATCGAGGCCGTGCGCGGAAAACCGCTTGGTCCGGATGCTCAGGAATGGGGTTTCCGTATCGGCTTGTCGTTCGTGGCGGTGCTGATGCTGGTCGGCCTGTTCAACGATTCCGGTCGCTTCATCAACCACTTTTTCGGAACATGAAAAAGCCCAGATGTTTCATTTGCAATAGGGCGTGAACCGGATAAAAGACAGCCCATGGCCTGATTTGCAGGGCTTGGGGCGGTCCGGGGTTGGTATAGGCAAGTACTTGATGCATCTGCGATTTCTGAAACTGATTATATGCCTGGTGTTGATTCTCGGGGCCGCACCGGTGGTGGCCCCCCAGGTCATGCTGCAACCTGCCTATGCTGCCACAGTTTCCCAGGTTCTCATCCGCGGTAACCAGCGCGTCGAGAACGAAACCATCCTTTCCTACATGCAGCTTGGCGTCGGTGACCAGTTCGACGACGAGCAGATCGATGAATCGATCAAGACCCTTTTCCAGACGGGCCTGTTCCGCGACGTGAGCATCGTCCGCCAGGGCAACGCCCTTGTCATTTCCGTTTCCGAGAATCCGCTCATCAACATTGTCAACATCGAGGGCAACCAGGAAATCGATGACGACACCCTGATGAAGGAAGTTGAAGCGCGCGAACGCATCATTTTCACAAAGGCCCGCGTGGCGAGCGACACGCGCCGCATTCTCGCGGTCTATCAGAAGCAGGGCTTCTACAACGTCACGGTGACGCCAAAGCTCATTCGCCTGCCGGAGAACCGCGTCAACTTGGTGTTCGACGTGAACGAAGGCGGCAAGACCCACATCAAGCAGATCACTTTCTCGGGCAACAGCAGCTTCAGCGACGGCGACCTCAAGGACGTCATCGCCACCAAGGAATATTCGAAGCTCCTGTTCTTCCTGCGCAACACCACCTTCGACGCTGACCGTCTCGCCTATGACAAGGAACTGCTGCGCCGCTATTACCTGAAGAACGGTTTTGCCGATGTGCAGATCGTCTCGGCGGATACGCATACATCCGACGACGGTGATGGCTTCGCCATCGACTTCGTGATCGAGGAAGGCCCGCGCTATGACGTGGCCGACGTTGCCGTCAACATCGGTGACAGCAACCTTGAGCCCGAAGCACTGCGCGCCAAGGTCAAGACCGGCGTGGGCGACACCTATGACGCCTCCAAGGTCGACAAGTCTGTCGAGAACCTGACGCTCGAAGCCTCCAACCAGGGATTTGTCTTCGCCAAGGTCGATCCGCGCGTCGAGCGCAATGCCGACGCCAAGACTGTCAACATCACATATGACATCACGGAAGGCCCGCGCACCTATGTCGAGCGCATCGACATCATCGGCAACACGCGCACGCTTGATCATGTCATTCGCCGCGAACTTCGCCTCTTTGAAGGTGACGCCTACAACCGCGCCCTTGTGGAGCGCGCCCGCCGCCGCCTGACCGCGCTTGATTTCTTCGACAAGATCGACTTCCGCGAGGAAGAGGGCTCCGCGCCTGACAAGATCGTGCTCGTCGTCGAAGTGCAGGAAAAGAACACAGGCGAGCTCACATTCTCGATCGGCTATTCGACTGTTGAAACGATCGTCGGTTCGGTTGGCGTGTCGGAGCGCAACCTGTTCGGACGCGGCTGGCAGGCCAAGTTGAACACCTCGATGAGCTTCAAGAAGCAGCAGGTCGATTTCAGCTTCACCGAGCCCTATTTCATGGGCATGCCGATTTCCGCTGGCATCGATCTCTTTGCCAACAATGTCGACAACAAGGCTGCATCTTCCTACACCAGCAAGCAGATCGGTGGCGCATTGCG
>CAZUKI010000110.1:0-1373 GCA_964620785.1 uncultured Aestuariivirga sp. | reverse complement strand
GACAGCTTCCGCGGATTTGCCAAGTCGGGCATCGGCCCGATGCAGATCGGCAATGACGGCAAGCCGGATTCGATCGGTGCCCAGAACTATGCCATCGGCACCGTGGAAATGATCTTCCCGCTCTGGGGCATCCCCGAGCAATGGGGACTTGAAGGTGCCGTGTTCTCCGATTTCGGCACCGTGTTCGGCACGGATGAGAATTCCTTGGCCCACAATGACATCAGCGGGCTGTGCGATGGAAATGGCACCTACACTGGCGACTGCACGGTCTCTGATTCCATGGCCTTCCGGGCCTCGGTTGGCGCCGGCATCATCTGGCAATCGCCTTTCGGGCCGCTCCGCATGGAAGCTGCCTATCCGATCCTGAAGCAGGACAGCGACCAGACCGAGAAGTTCCGCTTCTCGATCGGCACCCGCTTCTAGACCTTTTCAGAGCCAGCGTTTAAACGGGCGGGAGCAACTCCCGCCCTTTTTGTTTCCAGGCCGCGGCACCCAGAGAAGCGTGACCCACATGACCGACACGACCAGCAAGACCCAGGCAGACATCAACCGCATCATGAAGATGCTGCCACACCGCTATCCCTTCCTCCTGATCGACAGGCTGACGGAGCTGAACGGCGAGGAGGGTGGCACGGCCCTCAAGAACGTCACGATCAACGAGCCCTTCTTCCAGGGGCATTTCCCCGGCCGTCCGGTGATGCCAGGGGTGTTGCAGATCGAGGCCATGGCCCAGACGGCAGGAGCCATCGTCATGGCCCAGCTCGGTGATGCCGTCGCCGGAAAGCTGGTCTTCTTCATGTCCATCGACAAGGCGCGCTTCCGCAAGCCGGTGGTGCCCGGAGACCAGATCCATTTTCACGCCAAGCTGGTGCAGAAGCGCCCGCCCGTCTGGAAATACTGGGTCGAAGCCCATGTTGACGGCAAGAAGGTTTCCGAGGCCGAAATCGGCGCCATGCTGATGGACGAGCGCGGCGCCTAGCCGCGCGCCGTGATCAACCGCGCTTGCCTACCGGCACATAGTCCCGGCGCGTCGGCCCAACGTAAAGCTGCCGGGGGCGCCCGATCTTCTGGTTCGGTTCTGCGATCATTTCTTTCCACTGCGAAACCCAGCCAATGGTCCGGGCAACGGCGAAGAGTGCAGTGAACATTGAAGTCGGGAAGCCCAGCGCCCTCAGGATGATGCCGGAGTAGAAATCGACATTCGGGTAGAGCTTGCGCGCAATGAAGTATTCATCCGACAGCGCGATGCGCTCCAGCTCGCGCGCCACTTCGAGCAGCGGATCATCCTCGACACCCAGTGCATCAAAAACCTCATAGGCGGTCTTCTGCATGATCTTGGCGCGCGGATCGTAGTTCTTGTAGACGCGGTGGCC
>CAZUKI010000109.1:5560-8885 GCA_964620785.1 uncultured Aestuariivirga sp. | reverse complement strand
AATGGCAATGTCCGCAAGTTCAGCAGCACTCGGTTGCACATTGACGGCACAATCAGAAAAAATCAGTCGGCGATCTGGCCATTGCATGAGGAAAAAACTGGAAGGTATTGCAATGCCGGGCGCCAGGCCGATGGTCATGAGTGCCGCCTCAATCACCCTCGCTGTCGGGTTGATCGCCCCGGCCAGCATGGCGTGCGCTTCCCCGGCCGCCACCATGGCGCCTGCCGCGTAGAGCGGTTTCTGCAACAGCCGCCCTGCCATAGCGTCGGTCATGCGAGGTCGCCTGGCAACAATATTGGCGATTGCCTGTGGCGTTGGGCCTGGCGTCTCATCCTGGAAGACAATGGCATGTGCAAGGTCTTCCCGCTCCAGGATGGCGGCGGCGGCGGTTATTCGCTCGTCTGTGCCTTCCGGCAGGACAATTGTCATGCCCTTGCCGGCTATCTTGCGTCTCGCTTCCTCGACAACGGTCATTCCCCACCTCTGCTGGCCTTCCTGTCGCAAACCCCTGCCCGGCAACGGCCTCCGCCAACGCCCTAATCACCTGATCTTATCAAGGCAATTCAGGAGTTTAGTGCAACACAAAGAATCCACAATCTCGCCCCGCACGAGCCACATTAGGCTCGCTAGTCTGCTTTTTGGGACAGTAACTTGCGCGGGTTTCGGCATGTACATGCGTTGTACGTTGACAGCGGCGGTAGTTTGCACGGGGCTGATGGTCAACGTGGTTAACGCGGAAGACCGCAGCCAGGACTTGAAGCAAAAGACGATAGGAATGCTCGCCGGAGAAGCCGAGTGGCTGCCGCTGGTTCAGGACGTCGCCAAGACTCTCAATCATCATGATGGCTTGCGCATTCTGCCGATCGCTGGTGAAGGCAGCATTCAAGCCGTCAGCGACCTCATGCACATCAACGGTGTCGATGTCGCGCTGATCCCCGCTGACAGTGTTGCCTATGCCAAGGCCCAGGGATTGGTGCCGCCTGATGGCGAAAGGATTGCCTATCTCGCACGCATTGGCTCGATCAAAGTCTTGCTCATCACCAAGACAGAAACCCAGAGTCTCACTGACCTCGCGGGAAAACGCATTGCGACCGGGCCTGCGCAGTCGTCGGGATTTGCGACGGGCGAGCTGGTGCTTGGTGCATTGGGGCTTCCGTTTACCCGCGTGCCAATGGATGGCGCTGGTGCGATTGCCGCGCTCGAGCGCGGCGACGCTGACGCTGCACTGGTGCTAGGCACGCAGAACCTTGCCGTCCTGAAGTCCGCCGCCAACTACAAGATACTGCCGTTGCCCCTTCCAAAGGATATCGAGGGCATCTATGCGCCATCGATCCTGGCAGATGCGGAAATAGAGCGCTATGGCATCAAAAGCGCACCCATCGACACAATCGCCACGCCACTCGTGCTCGCAGTGTACAACTGGAGTTCGAAGAACCCTCACAGCGACGTGTTCTACACTTTCAACAAGGCAATGCTTGGCGCGGCCAACCTGCCTGAGTCAGATGCACAATGGATCAAGAACAACCTGGCGGCTGATGTGCCAAGCCTGGTGCGCCATGTTTCGGCAAAGCGCGCACTTGAAGAAAGCGCACCAACCGCTGCTGCGGGAGAACAAGGAGTGACACAATGAAAAAGTCAAATCTGAGCGCACTCACAGAAGAAGCGGAAGAACAGGATTTGTTGTCTGGATCAGAAGGCAGCAATGCTGACGAGGAAGCCGCCGTGCCAAGCTGGTTCGTCCGCACTTATCACAAGGAAGATGCCGGGGAACTTGCCGCTCGTTACAAGTCGGCCGATGTGCAGCCGGAAGATCTGGCAGATGAAGACCTCGATGCCGCCTACGCGCACTATCGCAAACGCCTGGAAGACCGCTTCAGGATGGCGCAGAACATGGTTGATCACCAGGCGGGCGCGAGCGCTGAGGCGCGGCACCACTCCCCGAGCCAGCGTCGGCGGGTTCATCTGGCGGCACCTGCACCCCAGTTCCTGGAACCACCCGCAGCACGCAGTCCCAAAGCAGTCGACCGCGGAATTTTCGGCGTCAGCATGCCCGTGGCAGTTGCTCTCACTGCGCTTGCCTGCGGCGCTGGCAGTGCTGGTGGCTACTTCATGGCAAATCCTGCCGCTCTCAACAGCCTTGCAACTGCTTCAACCGGCATGATCGGCAGTTATGTCGGGCATCGTGACCAGGCAGTTGCCGCAAATGATACCGCGAACGTGTCACCGAAAGTGGTCAAGATCGCCACGGTCGATGTTTCCGATGTGTCAGGGCCCGTCAACGCGCCCATTCCGCTGGAAATCAGCGCCCTGCCCCCGGACACCAAGACGCCTATCAATCTAAAGATTTCGGGCCTGCCCCCAAATTCCTACCTGACGACTGGAACGGAGGTCAAACAGGGTGAATGGGTGTTGCGGCCCGAGGACATCGCTGCCGCCCAACTCATCGTGCAACGTTCCGACACTTCGGAACTCGGGCTTCTGGTGACTGCACTAGACGCTCACACCGGTGCCGAAGCCGCGCCCACAAAGACCATGAAGGTTGCCCTCGACCTGAAGGCCGTGCCCACGCCCGGACTGCAGCCTCCGCCCGTCGTCCAGACCAACCTGAAACAGCAGGTTACCATCACGCCGGTCAGCGCGGCCCCGGACCAGAATGTAACCAAGGCACCTGAATTGCCCCAGGCTGTTCCGCCGCCCAACGAAGTGCTGAAGGGCGAAAGTGCCTCCTTCCTGGAAAAGGGTGACATGCTGCTGAAGTCCGGTGACATCATTGCCGCCCGGCAGTTCTACCTGCGGGCCTTTGAACTCAATGATGCCAATGGCGCCTATGGGGTGGCCAGGACCTACGATCCAAAGGTTTATGCTGATCTCAAGGTCCGTGGCCTTTCCCCTGATCCGGACAAGGCCAAGGAGTGGTATGGCAAGGCTGCTGCCGGTGGTATCGCCGCAGCTTCGCAAGAACTGGTGGCCCCACCCCTCTAGGAGCATGGCTCCAGGGCCTCGGGCATACTCGACAAAATGCCCGTAACTCGGCATGAGCAGGCAGAACCTGATGGGAACTGCTCATGCGCGCTGCCGATTTCATTGTCCGATCTCTCGAAGCTCACGGCATCAAGCGGATTTATTGCGTGCCGGGCGAGAGTTATCTCACCCTGCTCGATGCCATACATGACAGCAACTCAATTGAGCTGATCGTCTGCCGCCACGAAGGTGGGGCGGGCTTCATGGCAGCGGCAGAGGCTAAGCTGACCGGTAAGCCAGCCGTTGTTCTCGCCAGCCGGGGCCCCGGCGCAACCAATGCCTCCATCGCCATTCACATGGCAGA
>CAZUKI010000109.1:0-5460 GCA_964620785.1 uncultured Aestuariivirga sp. | reverse complement strand
CCCTCGCCCGCTATGGACATCGCAGCGAGTCCGTCGCTGACCTCCAGGCTCTTATCGATCAATCCAGCAGGCCAGTCGTTGTCGCGGGTGCCCGCATGCGGTCTCTCGAAGGGAAATCCTCTCTGCAGATGTTTGCAGAAGCCCAACGCATTCCCGTCGCGGTCACGTGGAAGAACCAGGATCTCTTTGACAATGCTTCTCCACTCTATGCCGGGCACCTTGGTTTTGGCACACCGCAAGACCACAGGGCACTGCTGACAGAGGCAGATCTCATCATCGCGGCGGGGACGCGCCTGGGCGACGTCGCAACCCTGGGATATTCATTCCCCGCCATACCCGCCCCTACGCAGCGGCTTGTGCATATCTATCCCGACAGCAAGCCGCTGGGGCGTGTTTTCAGAACTGATCTCGCCGTCGTCGCCGAACCATCCGCCCTGCTCCGCGAACTCTCCCAGACACCAAGAGTCGTGTCATCAACACGCGAAGCCTGGATTTCCCGAATTGGCCAGTTCATGGCACGGTTTCAGACGTTTACGCCAAGGACCGTGAGCGATGGGGTGGACTTTGGCGAAGTGATCATGGCGCTGGCGTCTCAGGCTCCCAGCAATTGTACTGTCACTACTGATGCGGGCAACATGTCCACATGGGTCCACCGCCATTGGAAGATGACTCCTCAGAACATGCTGATTGGCGGAATTGTTGGGGCCATGGGGCTTGGAGTGCCGGCTGCAGTTGCCGCCTCACTCAATGAACCAGGCCGCATGGCCATTTGCATCGTCGGCGACGGTGGCATCCTGATGACTGGGCAGGAAATTGCAACGGCTGTTGCCCACGGCGCAGCGCCCAAGATCGTGCTCTCAGACAACGGCATCTATGGCACGATCCGGACACACCAGGAGCGGGAGTTTCCCGGGCGCATATCCGGAACCAAGCTGACCAACCCCGACTTCACGGCCTGGGCCAAATCGTTTGGTATCGCCGCCCACAGACTGGCGCCGGGAGATGATGTCAGCGAAACCGTCAAGGCGTTCCTGGCAGAGCCGGGAGCCGCACTCCTGCACGTCAAATCCAGCGTCGTTTCGCTTTCGGCGTTCGGAACCTTGAAGACCTAGGAACCTGTTCGGCCAAACAAGGCCGCATAAAGCTTGCGATCCCTGCCGTAAACGTCGGTCCGGAACTCGATCCCGTTGTCAGTCGCGAACGCTGTCGCGTAGACGATATGAATGGGAATCTTCCGCGGCAGGGCGATCTGCTTGGTCTGGTTGCTGGCCCAGATGGCGTTGACGATCGCCGGGCTCATGCCCAACTCGTCGCCCAGCAAGGCGTAAGCGAGATCAGTCGGGCGCGACAGCCTGATACAGCCGTGGCTGAAAGCCCGCGTCGTGTTGGCAAATTTGTCCTTGGCGGGCGTATCATGCAGGTAGATGTTGTGCTTGTTCGGGAACATGAACTTGACCTTGCCCAAGGCATTCTTCGGACCCGGCCGCTGCCGGAACGTGAACGGAAAACTGCCCGAACCGTAACTTGCCCAATTGATGCTTCCCCAGCTCGCCAACTTGCCATTGGCGAAAACATCAAACTCATCAGCATAGGCCAAAGGGTTTGCCTTGAGCTTGGGGAGCATTTCCTTGGTCGCGATCGAGTACGGAACCGTCCATGTCGGGTTGAGTTCGACATACTCAAGTTCGTCTGAAAACTCGGGCGTTTGCGTCGCCACGGCGCCAACGACAACATTCATGCGTTCCACGGCGTGGTTGTTCTTCACCCATTGAAGCTCGAAAGCTGCAATGTTGATGAGGAAATGCTCCTGCCCAAGATTGTCCGGCATCCAGCGCCAACGCTCCATGTTGACAATGATCTGCCGGCGGCGTTCCTCGGGCTGCACGTTCATTGCCACAACAGTCTGCTTGCCGAATAGTCCCTTTGCTTCGAGGCCGTGGCGTATCTGAAACTTCTTCACGGCCTCCACGAGTGCCGCATCGTAGTTCGCAGAGCCGTTTTCTGGCCCATCATAATCACCTGTGAAAGCCAGAAGCTCACGCACCTTGGCCATGCGTGGATCACTCTGGCCTGGCTTCAGCACGGCCCCCTGCGAGATCGAAGGCCAAGCAATGCCCTGCTCTATTGCTGTCGTGTAGGCGCGGAGGATGCGCTTAAGAACCTGATAGTGATTGTTCTTTGGTTCGAAAGAGGCAAGAAATTTCCCTGGATCGCCCTGCTTGCTCATGTCGGTGAGCACGCGAAGTGCATCGATGGTCTTGCGTGTGCGAAACAAGTGAGGGTCCACGTTCTGTGGAGAAACCCGGCCAACCTTCAAATCTGCGGCGTAGGCGATGAAGAATGAGGAGAAGTACAGTTCTGCCTTTGCCAGTGCCGCAACGTCACTGCTGCGGATACCGTCACGCAGTCCCTGGAGCGAACCTGCGGGATAGTCCTCCGGATTCAGT
This sequence comes from uncultured Aestuariivirga sp., assembly GCA_964620785.1. Lineage (GTDB taxonomy): Bacteria > Pseudomonadota > Alphaproteobacteria > Rhizobiales > Aestuariivirgaceae > Aestuariivirga. The sequence goes on along the minus strand of CAZUKI010000109.1, from coordinate 3,013 downwards.
CCATCGTAGTTGGCCTTTGTCAGGCGCTGCAGAAAGGCGTTCATGCGACCGGTATTGGCCCAGTAAATTGGTCCACGGTTCTTGCCGTAGTAGGCTGTGAGCGAGGTTCTCACGCGCTCGATCGGCAGTGGCAGGCGCTGGCCGGAGGATAGAATGGCGTTGATCTGGGCCCTGACGTCTTCTGCCGACACCGCCGCCTGTGCGGGGGACAGAACTGCAACCAGGAACACAAACAGCATTCCAACCCAGGTAAACTGTTTCAGCCGCATCTCAGACCTTTCTGCGAATGCATGAAGTATTGTGACTTGTTCCAGTTTAGACGACATCAAACGTTGAGCAAGAGATACTCCCGCTCCCAGGAACTGATGACCCGGCGGTAATGCTGCATCTCCTCGAATTTCACGTCCTTGTAAGCTTCGACAAACTTTTCTCCCAGAACCTGCTTGAGGGGCTTGGTGTAGGTCAGCTTATCCAGCGCTTCGTCAAGGCTGATGGGCAAAGTGTGGGCAAAGCGATATGCCGACCCTGTGACAGGTTCCGACGGCTTGATGCGCTCGACCATGCCCAGGTAGCCGCAAGCCAGAGAGGCGGCGAAGGCGAGATAGGGATTGGCGTCAGCGCCCGTGATTCGGTTCTCGATGCGGGTATTGTTCGGATCAGACGAAGGCACGCGCAGCGGCACCGTCCGATTGTCGACACCCCAATGGACATTGGTCGGTGCGTCAGAATCCGGAACCAGACGGCGATAGGAATTGACGTTGGGTGCGCAAAGCGGAAGCGCTGCCGCCAGGTAGCGTTGCAGACCACCGATGTGGTGGAGAAACATCTTGGAGGACTTGCCTTCACGCCCGGCGAAGATGTTTTTCCCAGTCCTCGCGTCGAGAACAGACTGGTGGATGTGCATGGATGAGCCCGGCTCGTTGGCATGAGGCTTGGCCATGAAGGTCGCATACATGTCGTGCTTGAGGGCGGCCTGGCGCACCGTGCGCTTGAAGAGAAACACCTGGTCGGCAAGCTCCAGCGGGTCGCCGTGGTTGAAGTTGATTTCAAGCTGGGCCGGACCACTTTCATGCGACAGCGTGTCGACATCCAGTTCCTGCGCCTCGCAGAAGTCGTAGATGTCCTCGACAACGGGGTCAAAGTCATTGGCAGCATCGATACCATAGGCCTGACCGCCCGGCTCCTTGCGCCCCGAACGACCGACGGCAGCCTCAAGCGGGTAATCCGGGTCCACGTTTCGCTTGCAGAGATAGAACTCAAGCTCTGGAGCAACGATGGGCTTCCAGCCCTTGGCGCGATACAGCTCCAGCACGCGCTTCAACACATGCCGAGGGGAGATCTCAACTGGTTCATCATTCAGATGGAAAGCGTCACATATGACCTGTGCGGTCGGTTCCTGATACCACGGAACCATGCGGACCGTTTCGGCATCTGGTTCCATGTAAATGTCGATGGCGCTGTCGCTGACGGCATGGGTGTCCTGCACGAAGCGGCCGTTGATCGTCAGGGTAAATATTTCCTCGGGAATACGAAGGCCCCTGTTGCGGGAACCTTTCAGGAACTTCTTCGGAGGGAGGATCTTTCCGCGTGCCGTTCCCGACATGTCCGCCACGAGGCACTCAACCTCGCTGATACGGCGCTGTGAAACGTAATCTTCAAATTTCTGCTGGCTCATGATGCCCTTCTGGCTCTTGCGGACCCACCTTAGCCCGGTTTCCTTGCACTTACAAAATCCAGCGGCTAAGCCTCAATTAACCATGGGAAATTCCATTTCAGCCACCAGTTACTACCAAGCGACAGCCAATCAGAGGCTTTCATATCCGGCGCTGGAAGCTGACATCGAGACGGATGTCGCCATTGTCGGTGCAGGCTTTACGGGCTTGTCAGCGGCCCTGGAGCTTGCTGAAGCAGGGTACCGCGTGGTGGTGCTGGAAGCCACCCATGTCGGAGGCGGCGCCTCCGGCCGGAACGGCGGCCAGATCTGTACGGGTTTCTCTCCCGGACAGGGGCGCATCATTGCCCAGCTTGGCCCCAGTGACGCGCGGAAGTGCTTTGCCATCGCAGAAGACGCCAAGGGACTCATCGAGACCCGTCTCCGGCGCTACAAAATCGATGCAGACTTGGCATGGGGATATCTTCATTGCGCGGCGAAGCCATCACATATCGAGCACCTGAAGGAATGGGCTGCTGAACTTGCCGAGCTTGGCTATCAGGGATGCGAGATTCTGAACAAGGAGGAGTTGTCAGCAAAGCTTGGCAGTTCGCTCTACTTCGGCGCAATGAGAGAGCCCCGTGCCGGTCACTTTCATCCCCTCAACTATTGCCTTGGACTCGCAACGGCGGCAACTCGCGCCGGCGCGACAGTCCATGAAGGATCACCAGTCATTGCAGTTGATACCGGCAGCAAGCCTTGGCTAAAAACCGCGCGGGCGAAGGTTTCTGCCAAGTTCCTTATCCTTGCGGGCAATGCCTATCTCGGCAAGACTGTGCCTGGCCTCTATGGGCGGGTGATGCCAGTAACCAGCTTCATCGTGACGACGAATCCGATGGGTGACAACGAGGCGAAAAGCCTGATCCGGGATAACGAGGCGGCCGCCGACAGCAACTTCATTCTCGACTATTTTCGTCTTACGGCGGACAACAGGCTGCTCTTCGGCGGAGCGGCCAATTATTCCACGCTGGAACCCGCGGACGTCGGCGCCTTCATGAAGCGGCGCATGGTGAAGGTCTTCCCGCAACTCAAGGAGGCAGCGATCTCCAACGCCTGGGGTGGTTATATCGCCATCACTTCAAACCGGCTGCCGGATTGCGGCGCGCTATCTCCGACAACCTATTATGCGCATGGCTACTCGGGACAAGGCGTTGCGCTTGCGGGCATGTATGGAAAGCTGATGGCAGAAGCCATCCGCGGTACATCGGAACGATTTGACCTACTCTCCCGCATTCGCCACCTGCCCTTCCCTGGCGGGCCCATCCGAACGCCGTTGCTCGTGGCTGCGATGCTGTTTTACCG
>CAZUKI010000108.1:5478-8912 GCA_964620785.1 uncultured Aestuariivirga sp. | reverse complement strand
TTTCATGATGTCCTCCTTTCAGGATTGATGTCACATTGCCACCCGGCGGGGCTTCGGCCCTTGATGCAGATCAAAGTCCGAGTAAAATTCTCAGCATAAAGATTGTCGCAGGAGGACATCATCATGATGAAGGTTCTAGCTACCGCGACTTTGTTTACTTTGCTTGCTTGGCACCCCGTGTCGGCGGATGACGACATCGCCAAGGGCGAAAAGCTCTTCACGCGCTGCGCCGCCTGCCATTCCATCAAGGATGACAAGAACAAGGTTGGCCCAACCCTCAAGGGCGTGGTGGGTCGTGCGCCCGGCACTGTGGCTGGCTTTGCCTATTCAAATGCCATGCTTGAGTTCGCCAAGGGCAACAGCGCCTGGGATGAAAAGACGCTGGATGCCTATCTTGCGAACCCGAGAGAGGTGATCAAGGGCACCAAGATGTCGCTGGCGCCGATCAAGAAGGATGATGAGCGCCACGACATCATTGCCTATCTCAAGAGCATGACGCCTTAACCATCAGCTTCACTTGACGCTCCGGAGGGCTTGCTGCACCCTGATTCATGGATCAGGAGGATGGCATGGGCCGCGAGTTGAGCATCAGGGAACACGAGGAATTGACGTCGTGGCGGCGGCAATTGCATGCGGCTCCCGAACTGATGTTCGATGTCCACGAGACGGCGCGTTTCGTTGCGGAAAAACTCAAGTCCTTTGGTTGCGATGAAGTTGTGACGGGACTTGCCAAGACCGGCGTTGTCGGCATCATCAACGGCAGAAAGGGCGGCGGGCGGACGGTCGGCCTTCGCGCCGACATGGATGCACTTCCCATCCATGAAGAAACCAATCTTCCTCATGCCTCGAAGGTCCCCGGCAAGATGCATGCCTGCGGCCACGACGGCCACACCGCCATGCTGCTGGGAGCAGCGCGCATTCTCGCCGAGACACGCGATTTCGCTGGACGCGTGGCTGTGATCTTCCAGCCGGCAGAAGAGGCCGGCGACGGCGGCCGGCACATGGTCCAGGACGGCCTGATGGAGCGTTTCGACATTTCGTCGATTTTTGGCCTGCACAATATGCCGGGCATTCCGAAGGGCCAATTTGCCATCAGGGCAGGTGGCCTCCTCGCGGCCTCCGACCACATCACCATCACGGTGACCGGCAAGGGCGGACATTCGGCAAAACCGGAAGAATGCATTGATCCGGTCTATATTGGTGCGCAGATTGTCTCGGCCCTGCAGGGCATCGTGGCGCGCAACATCGACCCCCTGGAACCACTGGTGATTTCAGTGACGACCTTCCATGCTGGAGAGGCCGTCAATGTCATTCCGCAACAGGCACAGCTCACTGGCACGGTGCGCAGCTTCTCCAAGGAAATGCAGTTTCTCGCGGAGCGGCGCATTGTTGAAGTGGCGCGCGGTGTGGCGCGTGCCCATGGCGGCGAAGCACAGATCACCTATCAGCGCCTGTGTCCGCCGACGATCAACCACGCCAACGAAACGGCATTCTGCGCCAGGGTGGCGCGGGAAGTCGCAGGCGACGACATGGTCGATGACAACACCAAACCCATCCTGGGGTCGGAGGATTTTTCCTTCATGCTGCAGGCGCGGCCCGGCGCCTTCATTTTCCTTGGACAGGGCGACACACCCTATTGCCATCATCCGGCCTATGATTTTGACGACGGGATCATTCCGGTCGGTGTTGCCTATTGGGTCAAGCTTGCCGAGCGCGCCCTCGAATAGCCGCCACTGACAGAACGGGGCCGGCCCCTAGGTGAATGAAATGTGGCGCGGCCAGACGAACTCCTCACGCCAGTCGGGACCACCGGGACCGGCGAGCCGATAGGTCATCTCGCGCAGCTTGCGGACCTTGGCAGTCCTGTCGCCTTCGCGTTGAAGTTCACTCGCGCTGATGCTTTCACCCAGCGTCACGTCGATGCTGCCCTTGAAATGGCGCATCGATTCAAAGATCAGCAGGGCAAGGCGCAGCGTGTAGCTGAGATGACTCACGAATTGGAACAGCCGCGAGTTCTGGCCCGCAAAGAAGGCCGGCATGACTGTCAAATCGGCGACGTCGAGCAGCCGTCCCACGAAGGGGTGCCACGGGCTTTCCAGCACCCTGCCCGAGAACGGGGTGGCCGTGGTGGCAACGCCGCCCGCTGGAAACACCACGAGGACATGACCGCCATTGAGCCAGTCCACGGCGGCCTTGCGTGTCATGGCCGAGGTGCGGCGGGCATCGGCCGTGCCGGCAAAATCAACCGGCAGGATGTAGGGCTGGATTTCCGGCGGCTGGCACAGAAGGCTGTGGGCCATGATCTTCACGTCTTTCCTGACCAGTGTTGCGAGATGGCCGAGGGTCAGGCCATCGATCACGCCGAAAGGGTGGTTGGCGACGATGAGCACGGGCCCGCTCGCCGGAATGGCGCGCCAGCGGGCATAGTCTGTCCGCACATCGAGGCCCATCATGCGAACGGCGGCGGCAAAGATGGTTTCGCCGTGGTGGGGTGCTGCGGACCAGTCGCGGTACATGCGCTCGATGACCGGCTTGCCACCAAGGTTTTCAAGACAGTGGATCACCGCCTTGCGCAACATCGAATAGCCCGGTTGGGCATAGGAGAACTCAAAGCCCGGCTGCCCCAATGCGTCAGCGGGAAGAAATTGTGCCTGGTCGGTCATCCGGCAATTGTGCCACAGCGCCGTTTCCCCGGATTGACAGCGCCGCGACAATCATATGACGGCGGGCGTGCGCACGAGCCTTCGGCACGCCGCGACGGATCGACTCGAAACTCCAGTCATGCTAGCTGGACGAGCCATGCGCTGGCCGGAACGTCTGGCCGGGCGACTGGTGGAGGTCAGCCGTGGCCGGTGATGTGGCAAGTCACTATGGTGGCGGTGGCGACCTCTCGCGCGCGATTTCGGACAGTCTGCGCAAGGCCGGCAAGGATATGGACAAGCTCACGACGGCCGATCTGGCAACCGTCGACGAGTTTCATATCCGCGGCCGCGAGGCCACCCTTGAGTTGGCACGTTACCTCAACCTCCAGCCCAGCTCGCGCGTGCTCGATATCGGCAGCGGCCTTGGCGGACCAGCGCGGACCCTGGCGGAAGCCTTTGGCTGCCATGTCACGGGCATCGACATCACGCAGGCGTTCTGTGACGCCGCGACGGAACTCAGCGGTTGGGTCGGTCTTTCCGATCGCGTTGACTTCCAGCAGGCTGATGCGACCAGCCTGCCGTTCGGGGATGCTGCCTTCGATGCCGCCATGACGCTGCATGTGGCCATGAACATTGCCGCAAAGGACAGGATGTATGCGGAAGCGAAACGCGTATTGAAAACCGGTGGCCGCTTCGTTGCCTATGATGTGCTTCAGGGTGAAGGCGGCGATGTCCTGTTTCCGGTGCCTTGGGCGAGAGAGCCGAGCATCAGCCATCTTGCGACGCCAGACA
>CAZUKI010000108.1:3305-5378 GCA_964620785.1 uncultured Aestuariivirga sp. | reverse complement strand
GCGAACAGCTGCAGCTTGGCTCTCCCTGGTGAGGTGCTTTGGCGCGCCCGACAGGATTCGAACCTGTGACCCCAGGTTTAGGAAACCTGTGCTCTATCCTGCTGAGCTACGGGCGCTTGCCGGTTTCACTTACACAGTTGCGGCTGAATTCGCAATTGCGTGAAACCCTGCCGCCTCCGGGCTTGATCGGCGGGCCGCTTTGCCTAACCTGATGCTGCAACGACCAGGAAAACACAGATGAAATCGCATTACAGGGTGGTGGTGATCGGCGGCGGCGTGGTGGGCTGTTCAGTGCTCTATCACCTGGCCAAGATGGGCTGGACCGATACGCTGCTCATCGAGCGCAATATCCTCACCTCGGGGTCGAGCTGGCATGCGGCAGGGGGCTTTCATGCCCTCAATGCCGATCCCAACATCGCGGCACTGCAGGCCTATACCATCGATCTCCTGAGCGAGATCGAGAAGGAGTCCGGGCAAAGCGTCGGCATGCACATGACCGGCGGCTATTCGGTGGCGTCCGCCCCGGAGCGCTGGGAGTGGTTGCAGGCGTCCTATCGTGTGTTCCAGACCATGGGCATCGAGGATGTCTGGCTGGTGACCCCGGAGGAGATGAAAGCCGCCTGTCCCATCATGAATGTCGATGGCGTGTTGGGCGGCCTCTACGCGGCGCGCGAGGGTTACATTGATCCATCGGGAACTGTTCACGCCTATGCCAAGGCGGCGAAACTGCGCGGTGCGTCGATTGTCGAGCACAATCGCGTGGCGGAACTGAACCAGAAGCCCGATGGGACATGGCAGGTGGTGACCGAGAAAGGCACGGTCAGTGCCGATCATGTGGTGAATGCCGCTGGCCTGTGGGCCAAGCAGGTCGGGCGCATGGTGGGGCTCGAGCTGCCGGTCACGCCCATGGAGCATCACTACCTCGTCACTGAGCCGATCCCGGATTTGATCGAGTTCAAGAAGGAAATTCCCTTCATCGTCGATCTCGAAGGCTTCACCTATGTGCGCCAGGAACAGAAGGGCATGCTGCTTGGCATCTATGAGCGCGGCTACAGGCACTGGAACATGGATGGGGCGCCCTGGGACTATGGCTTCGACCTGATCCAGGAGGATGTTGACCGCATCTCGAATGAACTGGCCTTTGCCTTCGATCGCTTTCCGGTGCTCAACCGCGTCGGCATCCGGCGCTGGGTCAATGGTGCCTTCACCTTCTCTCCCGACGGCAACCCGCTGGTGGGGCCGGTACGCGGCAAGAAGAACTACTGGCTTGCCTGCGGGGTCATGGCGGGCTTCCTGCAGGGCGGCGGGGTCGGCAAGTCGCTGGCGGAATGGATGGTGGAAGGTGAACCGCGCGCCGACATCTACGGCATGGACAACGCCCGCTACGGGGCATACGCGTCGAACCGCGAATACATCCGCCAGACGACGGGACAATTCTATTCCCGCCGCTTCGTCATGTCCTACCCCAATGAACAACTATGGGCCGGGCGGCCGTTGAAGACCTGCGGTGCGCACGCCGACATGAGTGAAGCAGGCTGCCGCTGGGGTGTGTCGTTCGGGCTCGAAACACCTCTTTACTTCGCGCCGCCGGGCTTTGAGGAAACGCCCACGCTGCGGCGCTCCAATGCCTTCGACATCGTTGGCAATGAATGCCGGAAGCTGCGCCAGGGCGTCGGCATGATCGATATCTCGGCCTTCTCCCGCTACGAAGTGAGCGGCGTCAATGCCGTGCAATGGCTGGATCATGTCTTTGCCTGCAAGCTGCCGGGGCGGGGAAAAGCGAGACTCGCTCCCATGCTGGCGCCGGATGGCCGCCTGAAGGGTGATCTCACGCTTCTCAACTGGGGCGATGGCACCTGGTGGATCATGGGATCATATTATCTGCGCGAATGGCACATGCGCTGGTTTGAAGAGCAGTTGCAGCCCGGCGTTTCAGTGCGCGACATTTCCGATGACGTGCAGGGCTTTTCGATTTCCGGCCCGCAGGCGCATACGCTTCTGTCGCGTGTCACGCATGATGATGTCTCGGGGGCGGCACTGCCCTTCCTGGGCTGCAAGCCGGTGGACATCGGA
>CAZUKI010000108.1:0-3205 GCA_964620785.1 uncultured Aestuariivirga sp. | reverse complement strand
CGTCAGGCGGGTGCCGGCACCGTGCTCGCAACGCTGGAGATCGACGCAACGGATGCTGATGCCTCAGGCTATGAACCAGTCTGGCGGGATGGCAAGCGTGTTGGCTATGTCACGTCCGGGGGCTTCGGGCACACGGTGGGCAAGAGCCTGGCGCTGGCTCTCATTGATCGTGATGCCAACAAGATCGGCAGCGAACTGGTGGTGCATGTGGTGGGGCAGGCGCGGCCTGCGCGCGTCATCGCTTCATCGCCCCATGATCCGGAAGGAAAGGCGATGCGGCTGCGCGTCTAGCTCTGAATCGATCACGATCCGTCAGACGTGAATGATCGAATCATGACAGCTGAAACCGGCAGCGCTGCCGTGTCTCAATCGCTTGACCTTTCATGCCATCCAAAGCAAGCTGACCGAAAGCGGGCAAAGTCCTGCATTTGGTCGGGAGGCCATCGTGTCGCTGTTGGAAGTTCACGGCGTTTCGAAGAATTTCGGCGCAATCCGCGCCCTTCACGATGTGAGCTTTTCGGTTGCCCCCGGAGAGGTCGTCGGGCTCATGGGCGACAATGGCGCCGGCAAGTCCACCATGGTCAAGCTGATCGCCGGCAACTTTCCGCCCAGTGAAGGTGAAGTCCGGGTCGAGGGCAATGTCTGCCATTTTTACAAGCCCGTCGAAGCCCGTGGCAAGGGCATTGAAGTCGTCTATCAGGACCTCGCACTGGCCGACAATCTGACGGCCGCACAGAATGTGTTCCTCGGGCGCGAAATCAAGAAGGGCGTCTGGCCCTTCAGGATCCTCGACAAGCAGGCAATGATTGACAGGTCGGCAGAATTGTTTGCCGAACTCAAGTCGGAAACCCGGCCCCGTGACCTTGTGAGGAAGATGTCGGGCGGCCAGCGGCAGGCGGTTGCCATTGCCCGCACCCGGCTTTCCAAGGCGAAACTTGTGCTCATGGACGAACCGACCGCGGCAATCTCCGTGCGGCAGGTGGCGGAAGTCCTGGAACTGATCAGGCGGCTCAAGTCGCAGGGTGTTTCGGTGATGCTCATCAGCCACCGCATGCCGGACGTCTTCGCCGTCAGCGACCGCATCATCGTGCTGCGGCGCGGCAGCAAGGTCGCTGACAAGCAGACGAGTGCGACATCACCCGAAGAGATCACCGGACTGATCACAGGAGCGATCCGTGCCGCCTGAAACCACAACAGCAACGGAAGTCAGCCACGCCGCCATTTCCGACATCGTCGAAGTCAAGGAAAAGACCGCCCTGCAACGGATGCTGAGCGGCCAGGCCTTCTGGGTCACAGTAGCACTCCTCGTCCTCGTCGTGGTGATGTCCTTCTACGAGCCGAGTTTCGGCACGGCCGACAACATTGCCAACATGACGCGGAATTTTGCGCCCTTCGGCATCATGGCGCTGGGGATGATGCTCGTCATCATTACCGGCGGTATCGACCTGTCGGTCGGTTCCGTCATGGGCCTTGTCACCATTGTCGCCGGGCTTTTCCTCACCTGGGGCTACCCCTGGTATGCGGCGCTGGTCATGGGCCTCTTGACGGGTGCGCTGTGCGGCGCATTCAACGGCTTTTTCGTGGCTTATGTCGGCATGCAGCCCTTTGTCGTGACGCTGGGTATGCTGGCCATTGCCCGGTCGCTTGCGGTGGTCTTTTCGCAGAACCAGATGCTCTACAAGTTCGGACCCGATGCCCCCATCGTCAAGGCCATCGGGCAATGGCGCTGGCCACTGCGCGAGGGCAGCGGCGGATGGGCCCCGAACTGGATGCCGGAACTGTCTTCGCATTTCTGGGTCATGATCATCCTGGCGCTCATCTTCGGCTTTGTCTTCAACTTCACGGCCTGGGCGCGGCATCTTTTTGCCATCGGCAGCAACGAGAATGCGGCGCGGCTGACGGGCGTTGCCGTCGATCGCATCAAGTTCCAGTCCTATGTGATCTGCTCGCTGTGCGCGGCGGTCGCCGCTCTCCTGCTGCTGGGCTACAATGGCTCGGCGATCAACGCCATGGGCGCCGGCTATGAACTGCGAGTGATTGCGGCCACGGTCATCGGCGGCGCTGACCTGATGGGAGGTGCCGGCACGGCCTTTGGCGCGATCATCGGCTCGGCGCTGCTCGAAGTCATTCGCAATGCCCTGTTGATGGCTGGCATTGATTCAAATTGGCAAGGCGCCTTCGTGGGTGCCTTCATCATTCTCGCCGTGCTTCTCGGCATGCAATCTGGCGGACGGCCGATCCTGTCGGTCTTCTTCTCCAGATTGACGACCGGCAGGTAATGGCATGAACCGACCGCCGGCGGGTCCGGCGGAGTGTGAATTGGGAGGAAGTGACATGTTGAAGTATCTACTCTGTGCCGCAGTTGCGGTTACGGCTCTGACGGCTGGAACGGCAATGGCGCAAGACAAGAAAGTCTTCGCGCTGGTGCCCAAGAACATGAACAACCCGTTCTTCGACCAGGCCCGTGATGGCTGCAAGAAAGCGGAAGCCGAGGCCAATGGCGCATTTGAATGCATGTATATCGGCCCTGGTGAGCATGGTGGCGGCGATGAACAGGTTGCCATCGTGCAGGATCTCGTTGCCAAGAAGGTGAATGGCATTGCCGTGGCCCCGGCCAACGCGGCGGCCATGGCTGTTGCGCTGCAAGCCGCGAAGGAAGCGGGCATTCCGGTCCTCACGTGGGACTCTGACGTCCTGCCGGAGAACAAGGACCTGCGCCTTGCCTATATCGGCACGCACAACTACGAAATCGGCGTCAATCTCGCCAAGCTGGCCCAGCAGATCAAGCCGAAAGGCGGCACAGTCTGCATCCAGTCGGGTGGTGCTGCGGCGGCCAACCACAATGAACGCATGCAGGGAATCCGCGACACGCTGGCAGGCGTGCAGTCGGCGGCTTCTCCTGGTGACCGCCTGACCGGCCAGAACGGCTGGACAGAGCTGGAAGGCTGCCCGCTCTACACGGATGATGATTTCCCGCGTTCTGTGCAGCAGTTCGAGGACATCATGGCAAAGAATCCGAACCTCGACGCCTTCATCCCGACGGGCGGTTTCCCGCAGTTCATTCCGGATGCAAACCGTGCGGCTGTCGCCAAGTACAAGGACAAGATCGGTTCCAAGGCACTTGCACTCGTGGTGGCCGACACATTGCCGGTGCAGATCGACCAGATGAAGGAAGGCCTGTCGCTCGGCCAGGTCGGCCAGCGCC
>CAZUKI010000107.1:7760-8958 GCA_964620785.1 uncultured Aestuariivirga sp. | reverse complement strand
CAGCACGCCCTTCGCGAAATGGCCGATCACCTCAAGAAGTCCGGTGTCACGGTGAAATATGCCATTCATCCGGTGGCGGGCCGCATGCCGGGGCACATGAACGTGCTCCTTGCCGAGGCCAACGTTCCTTACGACGAAGTCTTCGAGCTTGAGGACATCAACAGCGAGTTCGCCCAGGCTGACATCGCCTTCGTGATCGGCGCCAATGACGTCACCAACCCCGCCGCCAAGGAAGATCCGGCCTCGCCCATCTATGGCATGCCGGTTCTCGAGGTGTGGAAGGCCAAGACCGTGATGTTCATCAAGCGCGGCATGTCGTCGGGCTATGCCGGCATCGACAACGGCCTGTTCTGGCGCGACAACACGCTGATGCTCTTCGGCGACGCCAAGAAGATGACGGAAGAGATCAACAAGGCCTTCGACTAGCCCGGGCTAGTGCCTGCAGGTCTCTGCCACGGGGCAGGTGAGGCAGGTGCGCTCGACGATCGAGGCAATCACGCTGAGTGGCACGGGCATGAGCCGCAGTTCATGGACATTCAGCCGTTCGGTCACCATACGGGCGGGCGCGGTCACGGCCTGCCTGTCCTCGTGGGCCTCGGAGGGCAGAAGCGCGCGCAGGCAGTAGTCGAGCGTTGCCTGGTCATCGTTCTGGCAGGCGGCAAGCAAGGTCAGCACCAGGCATTCATCGGTGCAGGCCCGCCTGCAGGCGCGCGGGAAGAACTGCAGCCGGCGCTGGCAGTGGGAGCGCAGTGAGCGCACATAAAACTGCAAAGCCCCCGAGACATCACAGGCACAGGGCAAGCCGCCTTCCGCCACAAGATCGTTCCAGAACTCATCCCAGCAGGAAGGATCGCCGTGCTCGTATCCGGCCATGGCAAGCCGATAGCCGTTGATCGCCAGCCGTTCGGGCCTGTGGTCGAAGAGGGTGTCGCCGTGGGCTGATGCGCTCATGCCATTTTCCTCACAATGAATTCAGGAAGGCGATGAGGGCGTCGCGCTCCGCCTTCGGAGCAGTGCGAAACATCTCCCTTGCCGCTTCTGCTTCTCCACCGTGCCAGAGGATGGCCTCGGCAAAGCCATTGGCGCGGCCATCGTGCAAAAGGAACTGGTGGCTGTTGATGACCGGCACAAGGCCGAGACCCCACAAGGGCGGCGTGCGCCATTCCGAACCGGTGGCCTCAAACTCGGGGCGGTTGTC
>CAZUKI010000107.1:0-7660 GCA_964620785.1 uncultured Aestuariivirga sp. | reverse complement strand
TGGCCCGCCTTCCAGCCAAAGCGGCCGATGGCGAGAGCCTGCGTGCTGGCATCCCAGACGCGGTTGACGCGGCCCGAGATGCCATCGCCATCCGCATCGCCAGGATCAGCGAGGGCGATCAGGGTTTCGTCCGGCACCGCTTCAAGCAGGCCAAGGCCGATCACCTGCGGGGCCACACGTGGCGAGATCATCATGTCGTCGGGCAGGGGACCGTAGGCCGCGGCAGAAATCCTGTAGTCCGGCCTGCGCAGCACATAAGGCGTGCCATCGCCATATGTCCCGGGAACATCGCTGTAGCGGATTTCGGCCAGTCCTTCGGGCGCAACGCCCTGGATGGCGCGTTCGCTGAGTTGGTCACCATAGCCCGGAACGGGCAGGGGTCCGCCGTTCGTGGCCTTGCCGGGAATGCTGATGCGAAGCAGCATCGAGTCCATCGGGCCGGTGCCATTCTCAGGGGGCGCACCCCTGCCGTCTTTCGTATGGCAGGCGGAACAGGAGACGCGATTGAAGGACGGGCCCAAACCATCAAAGGCCTTTACCGAGGCCGGGGCTTCCACCCAGTTGGTGTTGAACAGGCGGTTGCCGAACGAGAAGGGGCGCTGGTGCCTGCGCGGCGCATTGGGTGCCTCGAAGGTGAAAGCATCCGGAGTAGTCAGCGGCCGTGTCGTGTCGCCGCCCAGTGCTGCTGTCATTGGCAGCGACAGCAGCGTGGCCCGCAGTTGCCCTTCCAAAGCTTCGCCCTGTGTCGCGGCAAGGCTCAGTCCAAGGGCTGCGAGCAGGCCAAGTCCGGGAATGCGCCGCATCTCAGCCCGTCGGTATGAGGACCAGTACGCCAAGCTTGTTACCCGCCGCCTTCAATCCATCGGCAAGCCCCTGCAGGGCGGCAACGACAGCCTCTGCATCCTTGCGGGCAGGTGAATCCTTTGGCGAGGCCAGAACCTGATCCCAGGGGTCGCCGAGCTTCGCGACTTTTTGCTCTGCATCGGCAAGAAGGGCCGTCACCTGGGTCGCAGTTGCCGCATCCTGCGAGGCCACAAGCTTGTCGAGACCTGTTTCAGTCCACACCCGCTTGATGCCCTCGAGGTCCTGAACGAAATCCTGCTTGGTGGTATCGGAGAAACAAGAGTGCTCGTCCTCCTGGTCGCCGGAATCGAGGGCGACAGCGAGGCGTTCCGACATGAACTCGAAGCCTGCAAGAATGGCCATGCCGTTCACGATGCGGCCAAGCGCCTCGCGCTGGTCGAGGGCCAGGAACTTCCTGGCATAGTCGCTGTCATCACCGGGTTCCCATGCGTCCACCAGTTCGTCCAACTCATCGACCAGATGGTCAGTGACGAGCTTGAGATAGGCGCGGCGGCGGTCGTTGTTTCCGGTTCCGGCGATGTAATCTGTGTACGGACGGTTTCCCGGCCCATCGGCTGAAAGGTCCTGGCCCCAGAGGAGGAATTCGATGGCATGCCAGCCCACGGTGACGTCAGCCTCGTCCTTCTTCTGGTTCAGGCCTTCAAGCGTGTCCTCGTCGATCTTTGTCGTGCCATCATTGATGATGCCGGCATTGGGGTTGCCCTCGACATAGTCGATGGCAGCCTCGTTCATGGGCCAGGCATTGATGTTGCCTTCGATGTCCTCGATGGGGCCGTCGTAGAAACGGAATGTTTCAGTCCTGAGGTAGGCCGGGCGTGCTGCCACCCAGGCCGCGCGGGCGGCCTTCAGGCTGTCGTCCGAGGGAGTGGCAAGGAAGGCATCGACGGCCGCCTGGAGCTTTTGTGCCTCGGCCTTTGCTTCTTCATAGCTCTTGAGAACAAGGGCGGCGTAGGCCGCAACGACGGGCTTGCCGTCATAGGCAAAGGCGCCGGCGTCAGTGGAGCCGATGGCATAGGTCGTCGGTGCAGCACCCCCGCCTTCTCCGCCTTCGCTTCCCTCGCCGCCTTCCCCGCCTTCGCTGTCAATGAACACAAGTGGTGAAGCAAGTTCAGCATGGACCTTGAGTGCCGCCGCTTCGGCCGTCGCCGACCCCGCCAGCATGGCAACTCCCAGTGCCGTCCAAACCCTCGCTCTTTTCGCCATTGCCTTCTCCTTATCCGACTAATATTGTCGGATAAAGCATCTTATCCCGAGCAACGCAATAGGTTATTCAATCCGGCCATGATCCAGATCGCAGACATTCTCAGCCCAGATGACGTAACTGCCCTGCGGAAGGCCCTGGCCGGGCCAGATGCCGGCTTTGCCTCGGGGAAGGCAACGGCCGGTTGGGCCGCACGCTCCGTCAAGAACAATGAGCAGGCATCGGGGCCAGCGGCGGAGGCCGTGGTCGCACAGGTCAAGGCGGCCCTGCTCGGGAATGCCCTGTTTCAATCGGCGGCGCGGCCCAAGGCCTTTGTCAGGCTTCTGGTGTCGCGCTACCAGCCGGGCATGGCCTATGGCAGCCATGTGGATGATGCCCTGATCGGCGGGGTGCGCACCGATCTCTCCTTCACGCTCTTTCTCTCGGAACCTGAGAGCTATGATGGCGGTGCCCTGGTGATCGAAGGCAGCGACGGCGAAACAGACGTCAAGCTGCCACCCGGGCACCTCGTCCTTTACCAGACAACGAGCCTGCACCATGTTGCAGAGGTCACGCGCGGGGAGCGCCTCGCAATCGTCGGTTGGGTCCGCAGTCTCATCCGCAGCCCGGAGCAGCGCGAAGTGCTGTTCGAGATGGACCAGGTGATTGCCGGCTTGCGCAATGCAGAGGCACCGCGCAACGAACTCAATCACGCGCTCAAGGTCCGCAATTCACTTTTGCGCATGTGGGCCGAAGATTAGGCAAGCCCCTTTCCCCCTTGCCGCCTTATCGTCTAGATTTCCTGCCAGACGGGCGGGGAGAGGTCTCAAGCGGTATGGCACAAGGTTCGACGTTTCTCGACAAGCCGACAGTGCATCTTGTGCACATGGCGGTTTTCACACTGGTGGTGGCGGTTCTCGCCGCCGTACTTTTTCCGGCAATCAAGACAGCCTTTCTCGCGAATGCGGGCCTGAACGGATTGATCGTCGCCGTCCTCATCCTCGGCCTGCTCTATGCCTTCCGCATGGTGTGGCGCCTCTCGGCCGAAGTGAACTGGGTGAACAGTTTCAGGCTGGGTGAAGCCAACGAACTGCCACAGCCCGTGCTGCTGGGATCCATCGCAACGCTGCTCGGTGACTCATCGGGACGCACCATGTTGTCGCCGCAGACAATGCGCTCTCTCCTCGACTCGCTGGCCTCTCGCCTCGATGAATCGCGTGATCTTCTGCGCTACCTCGTCGGGCTTCTGATCTTCCTCGGCCTGCTCGGCACATTCTGGGGCCTGCTTGAAACCGTGTCCTCGGTCGGTGACGCCATTCGCAACCTCGATGTCTCGGCGGCGCAGTCCTCGTCGGTGTTCGAGGAACTGAAGAACGGGTTGCAGAAGCCGCTCGGCGGCATGGGCATCTCATTCTCGTCCTCGCTGTTCGGCCTTGCCGGGTCACTGGTCCTCGGCTTCATGGACCTGAAGGCAGCACAGGCCCAGAACCGCTTCTATCACGGCTTCGAAGACTGGCTTTCGACGATCACCGATGTAGGCGTCAGCGATGATTCCAATGCTGTTGCGCCATCCTATGTGCGCATGGACATGCAGAACCTGCAGCGGGCCGTCGACAAGCTTGGCCAGCACATCGAGCTCAACAAGTCGCCACTGAAGAACGGCGCCGACGGCAATGGCGAAGCATCGGAAACGATCGAGCAGCTTGCGGAAGCGGTTGCCAGCCTCGTCACGCAGATGCGCGAGGAACAGAAGATGGTGCGGCAATGGATCCAGACCCAGCAGGTGCAGCAGAACGAGATCCAGCGCCTGCTCATTCGCCAGAACGGGCGGAAGGCCTAAGGCATGGCACTGTCCCTTTCGCGCCGCCGGCGCAGTGAAGACGCACCCTACTGGCCGGGCTTTGTCGATGCCATGGCGCAGCTGCTGCTGGTCATCACCTTCCTGCTTTCGGTGTTCATGATCGCGCAGTTCCTGCTGGCACGCGAGATCAGCGGACAGGATTCGGCGCTGGGGCAGTTGCGCTCACAGATCGCGGAACTCACGGAACTGCTGTCACTGGAAAAAGCGGCGAAGGCCGATCTTGAATCGCAGATCCTGTCGATGACTGATGACCTCAATGCCGAAAAGGCCAAGACGGCGAACCTGCTGCAGGGCCTTGAAGCGGAAAGTGCCAAGGGGCTCACGGCCGGCAGCACCATCACCGGATTGCAGACGTCGCTCGATTCAGAACGGAAGATTTCCAACGAGGCGCTGGCCAAGGTGGAACTGCTCAACCAGCAGATTGCCGCCATGCGCCGGCAACTGCAGCAGCTCAATGCGCTGCTTGACGCCGCCGATGAACGCAACAAGTCGTCGGATGCGCAGATTGCCGATCTCGGCAAGCGGCTCAACTCGGCGCTCGCCCAGAAAGTGCAGGAGCTTGCCAAGTATCGTTCCGAGTTCTTTGGCCGCCTGCGGCAGATCCTGTCACAGCGCTCCGACATCCTGGTGGTGGGTGATCGTTTCGTCTTCCAGGCGGAAGTGCTCTTTCCCAAGGCCAAGGCCGAGCTCAACCCGGCGGGCCAGGCCGAGATGCTGAAACTGGCAAGTGCCCTCAAGCAGCTTGAGCAGGAAATTCCGCCGGACATCGCCTGGGTGTTGCGCGTTGACGGACATACGGATGCCGACCCCATCATCTCCTACGAGTTCAAGTCGAACTGGGAGTTGTCGTCAGCGCGGGCCATCACCGTGGTCAAGTTCCTGCAGGCCCAGGGTATCTCGCCCAAGCATCTGGTGGCGGCGGGCTTCGGCGAATATCAGCCGCTAGTCATGGGCGAAAGCGAGGAAGCGAAGTCCGAGAACCGCAGAATCGAGCTCAAACTGACTGAACGCTAAGCCGGAAAACGGCGGAATCGCGGGCCTTGCAGGGGCTGCCGGCATCCTCTATAGGACCGCCATCCCAACATTCCGCTGGTTTCGCCTGTCTGGCCCCTGCGGCAGTTTTTTGAAGAGACGAAACATGAAGTCCGGAATTCACCCCGATTACCATCCGATCACGGTCGTGCTGACCGATGGATCTAGCTTTGTTACCCGTTCGACCTATGGCAAGGCGGGCGACACGCTGAACCTCGACATCGATCCCAAGTCGCACCCCGCCTGGACCGGTGGCCAGCAGACGATCCTGGACCGCGGCGGCCGCGTGTCGCGCTTCAATCAGAAGTTCAGCTTCCTGAAGAAGTAAGCGCCGTTCACCTGAATTGAAAAAGCCCGGCTTGCGCCGGGCTTTTTTCATGGTCGATGCGTTGGCCGATAGGACCGGCGAGAACGGCTCAAGCGACGCCGAAGGCGCGGGCCAACTGGTTCAACTGGCTGGCGACCGGATTGCTGTTGGCGGCTTCCGGCTTCTCGTTGTCGGCAATCATGCGGTCGAGAGCGATGATGCGCTCATGCAGGCGCAGGGAACGATCCACGAGGCTGCGCAAGCCGTCGGGCAAGGTTTCGGCACCCGGAATGGGCGAACCTTCACCAATGTCGGAGAGGCTCACACGGGACTTCTGGCGGGTGGCATCATCCGGATTGACTTCACCCGAGGCAATGGCGCGCTGCAGGAGCAACCAGGAGGCCAGTTGCATGAGACGCGTGGTCAGGCGCATGCTTTCGGTGGCGTAGGCAATGGCGCCGGAGCGGTTCAGTGCGCGGCTGTCGGTGCGGCCTTCGCCATCAAGGTAATTTGCTGTCTCTTCAACGAGACCCATGCCTTGCTTGAAAACGCGCTCGAACTGCTCAGAGCCGCTGAAACGGGCAAAAAAATCCACGGTGCTGCTCGCCGCGCTGCCCTGATTACGCATCATTAACTGTCCCTTACCCACTCTACTCAATTTTTATCGCCCTCATCGATCATATTGACGCGCCGAGTGAGGTCAAGACACTGGCACAAATTCTCCTGTGGGCAACTCGAGCAAGTTCGAGGCCATGGCTGGCGAACACAAAAAAAAGCCGCGGAAACGCGGCTTTGAGTTCTAACAGGGAGGCGTCAAACAGAGTGGACAGAAACCACTCAAAGATTATCCGGTCGGAACCGAATGACCCGAAAGTAAAGGTTAACGATTACCAAAAGGTTAATGGTTCGCTGAGAATTGCTCACGCCAGCCTTGCACGCGCGCTGCAGGTCACGGCGAAGTCATGACTTGAAAAACGCGTCAGCCGCTGATTTTGAAGCCACTTTCCGGTCTATTTCTGCGTTCAGGCGGGCAATTTCCGCTTCCAGCATGGAAACGCGCAGGCGCAACTCCTCGACGCCGACAAGGTCGAGGTTCTCGCCCAGCACATGGGCGGTTTTCGGTTTTGGACGGTCCTCGTCTTCCATCTTGCGCCTCCTTGCCGGCATGTCATGGTGCCCTGCCTGCGACGATTGGGCAAGGCGCGAGGACGACTAACGTGACCACAATGACTGCCATCAGCATCCGCGAGCCGGGCGGGCCAGAGGTGCTTGTTCCAGAACGGATTGCAGTGCCCCAAGCTGGCACGGGGCAGGTGCTGGTTAAGGTTGCTGCGGCTGGCGTGAACCGGCCCGATGTTCTGCAAAGATTGGGCGGCTATGCGCCGCCGCCCGGTGCACCTGCAACGCCGGGGCTTGAGGTCGCTGGAGAAATTGTCGCGGTCGGTGAGGCAGTGCGACGCTACCAGGTCGGAGACCAGGTCTGTGCGCTTGTTCCAGGCGGCGGTTATGCAGAATATTGCGTGGCGCATGAAGACAACGCGCTGCCTGTGCCGGCCGGTCTTTCCCTCACGGAGGCTGCAGGGCTTCCTGAAACCTACTTCACGGTGTGGACCAATGTCTTCCAGCGCGGGGCACTGAAGGCGGGTGAGACGCTTCTCGTCCATGGGGGCTCAAGCGGCATCGGTTCGACAGCCATCATGCTGGCCAAGGCCTTTGGTGCGCGGGTGATCGCAACAGCAGGCAATGACGAGAAATGTGCGGCCTGCCGCGACCTCGGTGCCGATGTTGCCATCAATTATCGCACGCAGGATTTTGTCGAGGTCATGAAGACCGCGAGCCTTGAGGCCAATGTCATTCTCGACATGGTGGGCGGAGACTATGTGGGCCGGAACCTGAAAGTGGCGGCCCAGCACGGCAGGATTGTCCAAATCGCTACGCAGAAGGGGGCCAAGGCGGAAGTGGATCTGCTCGCCATCATGGTCAAGCGCCTCGTCCTCACAGGTTCCACCTTGCGCCCGCGCTCGGTTGCCGAAAAGGCGGAGATCGCCCGGGACCTGGAAGCCAAGGTCTGGCCGCTGCTGGCCCAGGGCAGATGCAGGCCGGTGATTCACGCCCGATTTGCCCTGGCGGAGGCGGCCAAGGCCCATGCCCTCATGGAAAGCAGCGCCCATATCGGGAAAATCATCCTGATTCCCTGATCTTGTGCACATGGTTGCGCGAGGGGTGGTTTTTGCCTATATGGCGGGCATTCCCGACAATTGACTGTCAAACACGTTGGAGCCCCTGGAAAGGTTCCGCAGGAGGAAAAATCTATGTCCCATCCCCCATTGATGCCGAAGGCAACTGCGGTTTGGCTTGTTGAAAATACCACGCTTACCTTCCGCCAGATCGCGGACTTCTGCCACATGCATGAACT